>JBDTWM010000006.1:0-46148 GCA_040006675.1 Dermatophilaceae bacterium
GCACGGCGTCTGCCAGCACGATAACGTGCCCGCACCGCCCCTCTGCCCGCACCGCCCCTCTGCCCGCACCGCGCATCGGAGCCTCATGCCCACGCAAGATCCTGCCCCCCGTCTGGCCGACCTATCAGAGGGGGAAATCCTCGAGCGGATCCTTCCCCTGATGCGCTGGCCGGACGATCGTGTCCTTCTCGGACCGGGAGACGATGCCGCCGTTGTCGTGGCGCCGGACGGGCGGGTCGTGGTGACCACGGACGCGCTGACCCGGGGGCAAGACTGGCTCGACGAGTGGTCGACCGGCGCGGACGTGGGCGCGAAGGCGGTGGCGCAGAATCTCGGGGACGTCGCCGCGATGGGGGCCGTCCCGCTCGGCCTGGTGGTCGCGTTGATGGCGGACCCGGTGACGCCTGCGGCGTGGGCAGAAGACCTGGCCCGAGGAATCGGGCGCGCCGCACGGGAGGCCGGCTGCCCGGTGCTGGGCGGAGACCTGGGCAGCGCCCCGAGCGGGCAGCTGACCGTGTCGATCACGGCGCTGGGGGATCTGCAGGGCCGCGCGCCGGTCCTGCGATCGGGCGCTCGGATCGGGGACCTGGTTGCCGTCGCCGGGACGCTGGGCCGGTCCGCCGCCGGTCTGGCGCTGCTCCGCGACGGGCGGGGCGCCGATGACTCGGACGCGGTCCGGCCCTTGCTGGCGGCTCACCGGGCGCCGGTCGCGCCGTACGACCAGGGTCCGATCGCGTCCGACGCCGGCGCGCACGCGATGCTCGACCTGAGCGACGGCCTGGTCCGTGACGCGGGCCGGGTCGCCGCGGCGAGCGGTGTCCGGCTCGCCATCGACACGACCCTGCTGGAGGAAGATATCGCCGTGGTCAGTCGCGCGCTGCGCCGGGACCAGGCCGTGGAATGCGTCCTCACCGGCGGGGAGGAGCATTCATTGCTAGCGACGTTCCCGCCCGGGACGTTGCTACCGCAGGGCTGGCGGAGGGTCGGGTCCGTCGGCCAGGGCCGCGGTGTCACGGTCGACGGTCTGCCCCGTACAGGCGGCGGCTGGGACCACTTCGCCGGCTGACGTCGCCCGGGCCGGACACGGGACGCCGCGATGGCAGCGAAAAGCCGCCCCCCCGGACCGGTGGGGCGGCGTGCGGACGGTCAGACGTCGGCCGTGCGAGGCAAGATCAGCGCTTGACCTTGCCTGCCTTCAGGCAGGACGCGCACACGTTGAGGCGCTGCGGCGTCGTGCCGTTCTTGCCGACGTACGCTCGCACGCGCTGGATGTTCGGGACCCACCGGCGCTTCGTGCGGCGGTGGGAGTGCGAGATGCTGTGGCCGAAGGTCGGGCCCTTGCCGCAGACGTCGCAGGTGGAAGCCACGGGAGAACTCCTCGCTGGAAATGATGGACGATGCCGATCGTCCCGCGCGGGCAGGATAGTGACGCGGTGCAGGTACGCGCGCACGTCACCGTGGGATCGCACGGGGAACGTCGCCAGGGTAACGGACACCACGCGCAGGCCCCAAATGCCGCGCGCTGACCAGCGTCGGTTGCGGCGGCTAGCCTTCGTACACGGTCCGTTCGCGGCCGCCGCCCCACCCACACGAAGAAGAGGTGAGTCGTGGCCGAACTGACCCGCCTCGACGCGGCCGCCGGATGGCGGTGGCTGTTCGCGAGCAGGCAGGCGCTCGCAGTGCGACGGGCGGAGCTCGACGCACTCAACGTCTATCCCGTACCCGACGGGGACACCGGCACCAATCTCTACCTCACCCTCTCCACGGCAATAGACCGTCTCCTGAGCACGGGGATGACCGCCGCCGACCGAGGCCTCACCCAGGCGATGGACGCACTCGTCCGGGAGGCGCTCTTGGCGGCCCGCGGCAACTCGGGGGTCATCCTGAGCCAGTACCTGCGGGGTGTCGCCGAGGCGATCCGTGCCGTGCCGGACGCCGACACGCTGGGGCTCGGGCCCGCGGCGCTCGTCGCCGTGCTCGACTGCGCAAGGCGGAGAGCGAGGGAGGGGGTCGGCGAGCCGGTCGAGGGAACGATCCTGACGGTGGCCGACGACACCGCGCGAGCGGCCCAGGTCGCCCTCGAGGATGGGGCCGATCTGGCCGGGCTCGTCACAGCGGCCCTCGCCGGCGCCCGCGAGTCCCTCGCGCTGACGCCCTCCAGACTTCCCCTGTTGCGCCGCGCCGGTGTGGTGGACGCGGGGGGCGCCGGGCTCGTCGTGATGTTCGCGAAGCTCGTCGAGGTGGTCACCGGTCGTCCCGTCCACCTCGGCCGGCTCGGGCCGAGCGTGCAGCCCGCCCTGCCGCACCTGGACGGCGACGGCGTGTACGAGGTCATGTACGTGGTGCGAGGCCTGGACGCGCGCGGACGGGCCTGGCTGCGCGCCGTGCTGTCCTTGCTCGGCGACGCGGTCGTCGTGGCCGGTGACGAAGGGGTGGCCACGGCACACGTGCACACCGACGACCCCGGCATTGCCATCGAGGCCGCGCTGGACCTCGGCCGCCCGGAGGCGATCCGGGTCCAGTGGCTGGGTCACAACCCGCCCGGAGCGGGCGTCAGCGGTCCCGCGGCGCGGGAGCAGGTCTCCGCCCCGGTCGGGAGCCCCGGTGCGCTGGTTCCGGTGGGGGCGCCGAGGGCGGAGGGGACGGGGCGGGACGTTCGGGCATCGACGGGCGTGATCGCCTGCGCGTCCGGACCGCGACTGGCCGCCGTGATGGCAGGGCTCGGCGCGTGCGTGGTGCCGTCGGCTCCCGGACGGCGCGCCACCACCGGGGACCTCCTGCGCGCGCGTCGTGCGCTCGATGCCGAGTCGGTCATCCTGCTGGCCAACCACGACGACACCCTGCTCGCCGCCGAGACGGCGGGGCGGATCGCGCGGGACGAGGGATTGCCGAGCAGCGTCGTCCCCACCCGGTCAGCCGTCGCCGGGCTCGCGGCGCTCGCACTGTTCGACCCCGACGGTCCCGCCCCGACGGTGGCCGCGCGGATGGCCGAGGCGGCGCACGCATGCCGGTCGGGCATGGTCGTGCGGGCCACCCGCCGCGCGACCACCGCGGCGGGCGAGTGCGCGCCGGGCGACATCGTGGCGTATGCCGGGCCGGAGGCACTCGTCATCGGCGACGATCCCGACGCGCTCGCCGACGCGCTCGTGCGCGCCCTCATCGGGGAGGGCGCCGAACTGGTCACCATGATCTCCGGCGGGACGCCGGGCGAGGAGTTGGCCGCCCGGGTGTCCGACCGCCTGCAGGTGTCCTACCCGGAGGTGGAGGTGTGTCGCATCGAGGGGGACTCGACCACGTACGACCTGCTCGTGGGGGTGGAGTGAGCCGTGGCGGTGGACCTGGACACGCCGCTCACGAGCGTCGTCGACTCTTTCGCTGCCACCCAGCTGCGCAAACACCGTCAGCTGGCGACCGTCGGGGACCTGCTGTGGTTCCTGCCCCGCCGGTACCTGGACCGGGAGGCCGACCTCGGCGCGCTGCGCCCGGGGGTGCCGGTGGTGTTCGCCGGGCGGGTCAACTCCGCGGAGCGCCGGCCGATGCGTCGGCGCCGCGGCGACATGCTCACGGTCGTCGTGGTCAGCGGTCAGCACGAGATCGATGTCACGTTTTTCAAGCCGTACGGGCACGACAAGAAGCTCATCCCTGGGCGCTGGGGTGTCTTCGCGGGCCAGGTCACCTCGTACGGGGGTCGATGGCAGCTCACCCACCCCGCGTACGAGATGGCACCAGACGGCGACGTGGCCGTGGAAGAGCGCCCGGGAGGACAGGACCCGGCGCCGTCGAGCGTGTACCCGGTCTACCTCGACGTCCCGAAGCTCCCGAGCTTCACGATCACCCGGCTGGTGGAGACAGTCCTCCTGCGTCTCGGGGAGCTGCACGGCCCGGTGCCGGAGGAGGTACGGGTGGCTCGTGGACTGCCTGATCTCGCCGAGGCGATGCGACTGGCGCACTGCCCCGTCGATCGCCTCGAGGCGTGGCGGGGGATCGGGGCGCTGAAATACGAGGAGGCGTTCGTCCTGCAGGCCGAATTGGCGCGCCGACGGTCCAGACAACGCGACGCCGTGGCGATACCACGGCGCCCAGTCGAGGACGGCATCCTCGCGGGGTTCGACGCTCGGCTCCCGTTCACGCTCACGACCGGGCAGCGGGACGTCAGCGAGGAGATCTTCGCCGACCTCGCGGGAACGCACCCGATGAACCGCCTCCTGCAGGGCGAGGTCGGCTCGGGCAAGACGGTGGTGGCGCTGCGCGCCATGCTGGCCGCCGTCGACGCCGGCGGACAGGCGGCGCTCCTCGCCCCGACCGAGGTGTTGGCCGCCCAGCACCATCGCTCCATCACCGCGCTGCTCGGCGACCTCGCCGAGGGCGGCATGCTGGGCGGCGCTCAGCACGGCACCCGTGTGGTTCTCCTGACGGGTTCCCAGGCCACCGCCGCGCGCAGGCAGTCCCTGCTTCGAGCAGCGTCGGGGGAGGCGGGCATCGTCGTGGGCACGCACGCCCTCCTGCAGGATCGGGTGACGTTCGCCGATCTGGCTCTCATCGTCGTCGACGAGCAGCACCGTTTCGGTGTGGAGCAGCGGGACGCGTTGCGGGTCAAGGCGCGCGGTGACCGCTCCCCGCACGTGCTGGTCATGACCGCCACGCCGATCCCGCGAACGGTCGCGATGACCGTCTTCGGCGACATGGACACGTCCACCCTCGTCGAACTGCCGGGCGGCCGCGAGCCGATCACCTCGCACGTCGTGGACAACCATCGTTGGTACGACCGCACCTGGGAGCGCGTTGCCGAGGAGGTCGCCGTCGGCCACCAGGCGTACGTCGTGTGCCCCCGCATCGGCGACGACGAGCCCGGGGCCGAGGACCTGGATGGGCGGGTGGAGGCGGTCGACGAGGGCGTCGGCGACGACCCGGACGCGGCGCCGTGGGGAAGCGACGACGAGAGGCGGGTGTCCGGCTCGGTCGACGACCCTCGGCCTGCGCGGGGCGTGCTGGAGACCCTCGCCGAGCTGCGGGTCCATCCCGCGCTGGCGGCCCTGCGTCTTGAGCTGGTGCACGGTCGACTTCCCGCCGACGTCAAGGATGCGACGATGCGAGCGTTCGCTGCGGGCGAGATCGACGTGCTTGTCTCGACCACCGTGATCGAGGTGGGTGTCGACGTGCCCAACGCGACGGTCATGGTGGTGCTCGACGCGGACCGCTTCGGGGTATCCCAGCTGCACCAACTCCGCGGTCGCGTCGGCCGGGGCTGCGCCCCCGGCCTGTGCCTGTTCGTCACGACGAGCGAGGCCCCCTCGGCGCGGGAGCGGCTCGCGGCGGTTGCGGCCACGGTGGACGGGTTCGAGCTGTCCCGCCTCGATCTGGAGCAGCGGCGCGAGGGCGACGTGCTGGGCGCCAGCCAGAGCGGCGGCCGTTCGTCGCTGCGGGTACTGCGGGTGCGCACGGACGAGAAGATCATCACGCGGGCCCGTGAGGACGCCCAGGCGATCGTGGCCGCCGATCCTGACCTGGGTCGTCACCCGCACCTGGCCCGGGCGGTCGAGCAGCTGCTCGCGCACGACGAGGCCCAGTTCCTGGAGCGAGGCTGATGGCACGCCGCCGCGCGGGACGGCCGGGCGTTCGGTGACCCGGATCGTGGCCGGGCTGGCCGGCGGCACCCGTCTGGTCACGCCCCCCGGGGCCGCCACTCGGCCGACCAGCGAGCGCGTGCGGGAGGCGCTGTTCGCGCGGCTCGATCACGAGGGCGTGCTGCCCGGGGCGCGCGTGCTCGACCTCTACGCCGGGTCGGGTGCCCTGGGTCTGGAGGCGGCCAGCCGGGGCGCCGCGCACGTCGTGCTCGTGGATGCCGCGCCCCGAGCTCTCGTCGCCGCACGCCGCAACGCCCAGCAGGTACGGGCTGCGGCAGGGGCGAGCGCGCGGGGTGAACCGCCGATCGTCGACGTACGGCCCGGATCCGTGGGGGCGTTTCTCGCCGGCCCAGGGAGCCAGCCGTTCGATGTGGTGTTCTTCGATCCCCCGTACGACGTGCCCGAGGATCGCCTCGCATCGGATCTCACGGCGCTCGGCGCGCGGGGCTGGCTCGCCGCGGCCGCCGTGGTGGTCGTCGAGCGCTCCTCACGCAGCCCGGAACCCGCGTGGCCGCAGGGTTTGGAGCGCACCGGCGAACGGCGGTACGGGGAGACTCGCCTGTGGTTCGCTGAGGCGCCCTCCGGTCCCGAGGACCCGCCCGGGGACCCGCCCGGGGACCAGGTGACGACGGGCGCGAACGACCGCTGACCCGCAACCGGAGCCGTTGACCGGCCGGTTGGCTGCGGCTTCGTCACAAACAGCCGCTTCGTCCAGGGCGGGTTGGGCGCGCTCGTTCACGCGGCTAAGCTGCGCTGAGTGAGCAGGTCCCACAGCGCCCGTTGGCGTTATGCCATTATCTGGGGACTGTTAGGTCTGGTGGTCGTGGCACTCCTCGTCGCCAGCGCCCACCCGTCGCTGGCACTCGTGGCGTTGGTCGTCGCGGGGCTGGGGGCGTGGCTGTCCTCCCCGATGCGTGGCGACAGGTCGTTGTCGCATTGGGACGCCCAACAACGGCACGTCCGGGACGGGGCGGTCGTCGTGTACTGGCGTCCCGGCTCGTTCCACTGCGTGCGCCTGCGCTCGGCGCTCGGCTCCGCCGCCCGGCACATCCTCTGGGTGAACGTGTGGGCCGACGACGAAGGGGCCGCTTTCGTCCGCGATGTCAACGGCGGCTCGGAGGTCGTGCCGACCGCGATCCTGGGCAACGGCGACGCCCTCACGCAACCGACGGCCGAGGCGCTCAAGACGGATCTGACGCCGCAGTCAGCCCCGCGCGCCCAGCCACGGTCGGCGCGGTGGGTGCGGCGGGCGCGGCGGGCGCGGTGCTCGCGAGAGTCCCACGAGAGCCCCACGACGCGCCCGTCCCATGCGGACGTGAGCCGCCGGCAACGGTAGCGGCCAGCACGTCTGCCAGGACGTTGCGGAGGACCGCCGTACGGGGCCTCCCGCGTCTCCAATCGGCGCGCCGGACCAGAAGCGCACGGGCGCGGTTCGGGCACGGTTGCGATGCCGACGTCAGGCGGCGGGAATGACGCACATTATGACGATTCATCTGCTCCGTCGGCGTCGCGACGCTCCCCCGGAGAGGTGATCAGGGTTCGGACGCGCGAGATCGCTCCCGCGTAGCGCTCGTCGCTCACCTCGACGAGGTCGTCAACCATGGCGAAGAGCCGCCGCGGGACCTGCAGGGACGTCTCGCCGTAGTGGGCGATCTCCTCGACCGCCAGCGTCAGCAGATCCTCCACGGAGGCCGGTCGATGCACTACCCGCACCACCCCGTCGCTGTCGGCGATGTACGGCGAGGGCGTGGCTCGGCCCACCAGGACGCGCAGCATGCGGTGGAGCTCGTCGATCACCTGGACGGCTGTGGTCGGGTCGTTGATGCCCGGCGACAGCGCCCGTTCTGCGATGTCCACCAACTGCCGGAACCCGAAGACCACGTCTTGTCGCATCGTCCGCTCCGAGCTCAGGGCGATCGCTCGACGCAGACGCGCGGCGGTGCGCTCTGGTAGGCCGTCGGCGCCCCACACGCGGACCACGGGCGCGTCCCCCGGAACGAATCCGCCGACGGAGACCTCGGTGACGACGACAGCGTCGAGGTCGCGCGCACAGTCCAGCAAGACGTCGTAGTCGAAGTGCACGACGTGCCCATGACCCGAGGCGTAGACGTACGCGCTCGTGGCGCCGGGGGCCGGCGACCAGGTCGGCCCGAGATGGTAGCCGCCGGCGGCGGAGGCCGGATAGATCTCTTCGATCAAAGCCATCGTGCGGTCCCCGATGCCGGAGATGACCTGGGACACCTGGATCGACACCGTGATGTGGTGGATGAACGCCAGGAGGCAGCCGACGCTGGCGAGCACGAGAACAAACGCGATGCTCACCGACAGCTGGGGCACGAACTCCCCTTGCTCCTGGTTGGCGCCTCGCACCGATCGCAGGACGGTCAGGGCGAAGACGAACGACGCCGTGAACACGCCGAGCGTGGACTGCGTGATCCGACTGTCGAGAAATCCGCCCAGGACGCGTGGCGTGAACTGGCTGCTGGCCAGCTGCAGCACGACCATCGTGATGGAGAAGACGAGACCGGTCACGGAAATCATGGCGGATGCGATCGTGGCGAGCATCGACCGGGCGCCGTCGGGACCGCCCTGGAAGACGTACGGCACGTAGTGCGCGAGGCGCGCGTCCACGAGCGGCAGCAACGCCCCGGTCAGGAGCGCGGCGAGCACGATCGCCAGCGGGAGCACCCAGAACCGCGACCAGAGCCGCGTCCACCAACTTGCCGGGGGCACGCTCGGGACGCTGCCCCGAGGCCGGCTGCGCGCGGCATCGCTCATGACAGCCATCCTGGCAGGGGCGTAGCGCGTCCGCTCACGTCGGCTATCTGCCGCCTGCGACCACACCGGGCCGATCAGAGGCACGCCGCACCGCCGCACCGCCGCACCGCCGCACCGCCGCACCGACGAGCGGTGGGCGGCGCGTCCTTCCCGCGTTGGGGTACGTTCGAACGATGAGCATCGTGCGGCGCTGCGTCTGCCCCGGATCGTACGATCCCGTGACGCTCGGGCACCTGGACGTCATCGCCCGCGCTGCAGCCCTCTATGACGACGTGATCGTCGCGGTGCTGCACAACCCCGCCAAGCGGGGAATGTTCGACGCCGCCGAACGGGTCGCTCTGCTCGAGGACGAGGTCCTCGCGATCGGCCGGACGTCCGACGCCGATGGCCTCGGCTCGATCCGGGTCGTCGCCTTCTCCGATCGGCTGCTCGTCGACGTGTGTGCCGAGCTGGGCGCGGCCGCCATCGTCAAAGGACTGCGCGGCGGCACGGACTACAGCTACGAGCTGCCGATGGCGGTGATGAACCGCCACCTCACCGGCGTGGAGACGCTGTTCCTGCCCGGGGAGCCACGCTACGCCCAGGTGTCCAGCTCCCTGATCAAGGAGGTGGTCCGCTTCGGCGGGGACGTCTCCGCCTTGGTGAGCCCCCAGGTGCATGAGGCGCTGCTCGGCAAGCTCCGCGCCGGGCGGTGAGTTCACCCCCCTACCCGCCCGCGCCGCTGGCTACGCAACCGCCGGCCCTGCGCCCGGGCGCCTCAGGTGAGCGCCGTTTGGGGCGGCCCCCGGGCTGACGGTAAAGTAGGCCGCCGCGGTGTCGTGCCGGCGAACCTGTCGTCGGCGCAATACTGCGGTGGCGCCTGATTCCCCCCGATTCCGGCCATCCGCTCTGACGCAATGGAAGACGTGACATCCGTGACAGCTCTCGACGCCCGCGCGCCCCTGGTGTTCGACACCAGGACGCTTCGTCGTCGGGCCGGCGTCATGGAGGAGTTTGCCAGTACCGTGCTCCTCTCCCAGGACTTCGGCACCGAGGTGATGGCCGTCCAGGCCGGCGAGTCGATAGACCTCGACCTACGCTTGGAGTCTGTTCTGGAGGGCGTGCTCGCTTCAGGGCAGGTCGTCGCCACGGCCCGAGGCGTGTGCGGGCGGTGCCTCGAACCGGTCGAGTACGTGGTGGACGTGCCGTTCCAGGAGCTGTATGCCTATCCCGACCGCGTTTCTCACTTCCAGGAGGTGGGTGACGACGAGGACGATCAACGCGTGCTGGAGGGTGACCTGCTCGACCTCGAGCCGACGGTGCGGGACGCCGTCGTCCTGGCGCTTCCTTTCCAGCCGCTCTGCCGGCCGCAGTGCCCCGGTCTGTGCGCACAGTGCGGACAACGGTTGGCGGACGATCCGGATCACACGCACGACGTCATCGATCCCCGCTGGGCCGCTCTGACCGGGCTCGCCTCGGACGAGGCGCTCCCGGCCGACGATCCATCGAACACCGAAGAGAAGAAGAGGTAATTGCCGTGGCCGTCCCGAAGCGGAAGACGTCGCGTTCCAACACCCGTTCGCGGCGGGCCAACTGGAAGACGACCGCGACCACGCTGACCGCGTGCCCAGCGTGCGCCTCCCCGAAGATGCCGCACATAGCGTGCCCCTCGTGCGGCACGTACGCCGGTCGCTACTACGCGGCCGCGGAGCGCAGCGAGCACCAGAGCTGACCGGGGGCGCCCATGGGTTCGCTCCAGAGGTCCCGCAAGGCCGCACGCCCCGTCGCTGAACTCGCGCACACGATCCACGAGATCCTTGGCGTGCACATCGACGAAGCGTGTCTGCTCTTGGCGCTGACGCATCGCAGCTACGCCTACGAGAACGGCGGAATCCCCAACAACGAGCGACTGGAGTTCCTTGGGGACTCGGTTCTGGGCCTGGTGGTAACCGAGTCCCTCTACACCGAGCACCTGGACCTCGCGGAGGGTCAGTTGGCCAAGCTGCGGGCCGCGTGCGTGAACATGCGCGCGCTGGCTGCGGTCGGTCGCACCCTCCGGCTCGGGGAGTACCTGCTGCTCGGCCGAGGCGAGGAGGCCACCGGGGGGCGGGACAAGGCGTCGATCCTCGCGGATGGGGTCGAGGCCCTGATCGGCACGATCTACCTCGCGGAGGGGATCGAGATCTCGCGCGTGTTCGTGCACCACCTCATCGACCCCCTCATGCGCGCGTCCACGAGGCTTGGCGCGGGTCTGGACTGGAAGACGAGCCTGCAGGAGCTCGCCGCGGCGGGGATGTACGGAGCGCCGGAATACCGCGTCAGCGAAGAGGGTCCCGACCACGAGAAGGTCTTCACCGCCTACGCGGTCGTCGGCGAAGGGGTCCTCGGCGAGGGCGTCGGGAGTTCCAAGAAAGAAGCCGAGCAGAAGGCCGCTGAACTGGCCTGGACGGAGCTCGACCGGCGAGCTCAGGCGGCAGCCCGCGAGGCCGTCGACGCATCCGAGGAACCCGGCGAGCGCTGAGCGCGGCCGCCGCATCCTCACATGCCCGAATTACCCGAGGTCGAGATCGTCCGTCGGGGCCTCGTCGACCACGTGGTCGGTCGGCGCATCGGTCAGGCGCGCTTCTTCTCGGCGCGGGTCGCGCGTCGTCATCTCCCAGGTGGCCAGGACTTGGCCGACCGGTTGGCAGGGCAGGCAGTGGTGGCTGCCTGTCGGCGGGGCAAGTACCTGTGGCTGGTGCTGGAGCCGGCCGACGCCGCCCTGATCATGCACCTCGGCATGAGCGGGCAGCTGCTCGCGGAGGCGCCCGACGCCCCGCCGGAGAAGCACCTGCACGCGACGTTAGATTTTGTCGACGGCGGCACTCAGCTGCGGTTCGTCGATCAGCGCACCTTCGGGGGGGTGGCGTGGGCGGACCTCGTACCGGACCCGTGGGTGCGTCAGGGCGCTCCGCCTCCGCAGGGGGACATGCCCACCCCGTACGTGGGTGAGGGGGTCTCCTGGGGCGAGGGACCCGGGCGGTGGGGTGTGCCCGCCTCGGTGGTCCACATCGCGCCCGATCCCCTGGAATCCGCTTTCGATGAGGGGGCCGTCGTGGCCGCGATGCGACGGCGTGATTCCGCCGTCAAGCGGGCGCTGCTCGACCAATCGCTGGTCAGCGGGATCGGCAACATCTACGCCGACGAGGCGCTGTGGCGGGCGGGGGTGCACGGGCAGCGGCTCTGTGCACGAATGAGCAAGCCTACGTTGTCGCGGATCCTTGGCCAGGCTCGCGCGGTGATGCTGGAGTCGCTTCACCAGGGCGGCACCAGCTTCGACGCGCTGTACGTCCACGTGAACGGGGCCAGCGGGTACTTCGAGCGGTCGCTGGCGGCGTACGGGCAGGCCGGGCGGCCCTGCGCGCGGTGCGGGGCGCCGATCCGGCGAGAGCCGTTCATGAACCGGTCTTCCTACTCCTGTCCGCGCTGCCAGCCGCGCCCCCGTCCCGTCCTGTCGGCCTGAGGAGATGGACACGCCGTGGGCGGGGCGTCCCAGATGTGAGAGGCTTATTCGATTAGCGAGTCGAGGCTCACCCGCCGATCTCGGCCCGGGGATTGACAAAAGGATTGCCATGACAAACTCTCAGCAGCCGCAGGACGATCGCGACGCGCGCAACCCCCTCCCCGGCGCGCTCAACGCCCTCGGCGGGGTGCTACGCGGCGCGCCCACCCCGTCGCAGGTGCGCGAACAGCTCGCCGACGCGGGTGAGTTCTTCGCCGAGACGCCGGCGGCGGCCCAAGAGGTCATGGGCCTGTGGATGGAGTTGCTCAAGGTCCAGGTCGGGGTGTCCAAAGTCGAGCCGCACCCCAAGGACCCGCGGTTCAAGGATCCGGCGTGGCGGGAGAACCCGGCCTACCGGCGCCTCGCGCAGGGCTACACGGCGTGGGAGCAGGCCGTCAACCGCATGGGGGACCGGCTTCAGGCACGTGACTACAAGCACGCACAGGCCGTGAAGTTCGCCTCCGGCATTATCACCAGCGCGCTCGCGCCCACGAACTTCCTCTCCGGCAATCCGGCGGCGCTGAAGAAGGTCTTCGAGACCGGCGGCAAGAGCCTGGTCGCCGGGATGAAGAACTGGGCCGACGACGTCGTGCACAACCAGGGCATGCCGTCCATGGCCAAGCGGGACGCCTTCACGGTCGGTAAGGATTTGGCGGTGACCCCGGGCGCGGTCGTCGCGCGCGACGAGGTCGGAGAGCTTCTGCAGTACACGGCGACGACCGAGCAGGTGTGTGAGCGTCCCACCCTGATCATCCCGCCGCCCATCGGCCGCTACTACTTCCTCGATCTCGCTCCCGGGCGCAGCTTCATCGAGTACGCCGTATCGCAAGGCATGCAGATGTTCCTCCTGAGCTGGCGCAACCCTCAGAAGGAGCACGCCGACTGGGGCATCGAAACCTACTGCGAGAGCATCTTCCGTGCCATCGAGCAGGTCAAGGCGATCACCGGTCAGGACCAGATCAACATCATGGGCGTCTGCGCGGGCGGCATCGTGCAGGCCGTCGCGCTCAATGAGCTCGCCGCTCGCGGTGACAATTCGGTGCACACGGCGGCATTTCTGGTGACGTTGCTGGACTGGAAGGGCGACAACCCGATGAACGCGTTCGGGTCGGATCAGATGGTCGGGCTGGCGCGCACGTTGTCGTCGCGGAAGGGTGTCTTCTCCTCCCAGCAGATGGGCAGCGCGTTCACCTGGATGCGGCCCAACGACCTGGTGTGGAACTACTGGGTGAACAATTATCTGATGGGCCAGGACCCGCCCGCGTTCGACATCCTCGCGTGGAACGCCGACGGCACCCGCCTCCCGGCCCGGCTGCACTCGCAGTTCCTGGACATCTTCCAGACCAGCCCGCTGGTCAAGGCTGGCGCGCGCACCTACGGCGGCGTCCCATTCGACGGCAAGACGGTGACGGTCCCGCTGTTCGTCCAGGGGGCGGTCAACGACCATCTGACCCCGTGGAAGGGCACCTATCGCACGACGGAAATGCTGGGCAGCACGGACGTGACGTACGTCCTGAGCAACGCCGGCCACATCGCGAGCCTCGTTAACCCGCCGAGCAATCCCAAGGCGAGCTTCTTCGCGGGCCCGGGGGCCGGGCAGGTCGATGCCCAGACGTGGCGCAAGAACGCGCTTCAGGAGTCCGGCACCTGGTGGACGACGTGGTGCGAGTGGGCCGCGGCCCGCTCGGGGGAGAAGGTCCCCGCCCCGTCCGCGCCCGGAGGCACGGACTATCCGGTGCTCGGCGAGGCGCCGGGCGCGTACGTCCGCGATCTGACTTCCTGACCGGACCGGACTGTAGACCTCGTGGACTAGACCTCGTGGACGCGGCGACGAACGGGGACACGGCGGCGACGTCGGTCAAGGCGATGATCTGGGTCGGCGGCCGGGTTCAAGGCGTGGGGTTTCGGTGGTGGTCCCGGGCGCGCGCGTTAGAGCTCGGTCTGGTGGGTTACGCACGGAACCTGCCCGACGGCCGGGTCGAAGTATGCGCTCAGGGTGAGCGCGCAGCCATCGAGACCCTGGAGGAGTGGCTGCGCGAGTTCCCCAGCAGCCGGGGCCGCCCCGGCCGCGTCCAAACGGTCGTGTTCCAGTGGGGCACGCCCGTGAGCGAGCTGCGGGGGTTCACCGAGCGCTGACCCTTCGCGTGATCCTCTCGCCGGGGCCGGTGTGCTGACGTCCGGTGTGCTGACGTCCGCAGCGCACGGGCTGACGCGTTTAACTGCTGGCGGGGGGCGCCGCCGAGGTGGTCTCGAGGCCACTGGTGCTCGGCGACGTCCCGGGCACCTCGATGACCTGATCCGCGGGGGGCACCGTGATGGTGACCGGCTCACCCCACCTGTCATACGTGATCACGGCCGGCTGCCCCTCGTACGTCATCTGGCGTTTGCGGGCACGGTTTGAGCTGTCGAGCCAGTAGTCGACCCGAGTCCCGGCGGGCGTGGCCGAGGCGGTGCCCGTCGCGCCGGACGTCGCTGTCGGGCTCGACGACATCGACGTGGCGGGAACGCTGGTGGGTGAGCCGGCGGCCGTGCCGCCCGCGGATTCCTGCGCCTTGGCCGGGTCGACGTAGACCGCGAAGTGGCGCACCTTCTCGCCGCCCAGGTCCTGCTCGCCGACGTAGGTCACCGCGTTGGCAACGGACGCGTCCGAGCTGGCCCGGGCCGCGGTGTCGCGCAGCGTCTCCTCCAGGCGCCCTGACACCGGCCCCTTGACGTACTTGCCGCCGTTTTGCCCCGCGATCTTCGTGTAGACCTGGCCGTCCGAGACGATGATCTCCACCTCACCGAGCGTCAGCAGCGTGGCGGTCATCTGCCGCTTGGAGTTACCGGGATCGGTGTTGTCGGCCACCCCGGTGGCCTTCGTGACGTTGCCTCCCTCGCCAAGCTCGAACGTGAATGCGTACGTCTTGTCCTTCTCGGCCGCTGCCGCGGTCGCCTTGAAGAACGTGTCGCGATCCACGGACTGCCCCGTCGTGAGGTCGCCTAATGAGGGGGCGGTGGCAGCGGTCGTTGGGGGTGCGCTGTCGCCGGAAGAGGAGCATCCGGGCAGGGCGAGCGCAAGCGGTGCGGCGACCAGGATCGCGGCGAGTCTGCGGGCGGACGGTGACATGCGCTCAACTCCTCAAGTGCGGTGGATCGGCGGGGCGCTCACGCCGTCCTCACCGTACGAGTGACGAGGCGCCGCCCACCATCGTACGAGGTGGGCGGGACAAAAGAAGAAGCCCCGCGGAGAGGTCAGCTGGTCCCGATCGAACCGGCGTCCGGGATGGTCTGTACCTTCGCGGGGTCGGGGGCCGTGATCGAGACGGGTTCGCCGTACCTGCTGTATTCAAACGTGCTCGGTGCCCCCGCGGCGTCCGTGACCATCTTGACCGGCAGGTTGTCGGAGCCTACCCACACCTCGACGGTCGCGGGAGGGCCGGTGATCCCGGTCGTGGACTCCGTCCCGGTCCCGGTGCCGAGAAGGGCCTTCGGGTCGGTCTGATACCGGTAGTGCCCCGTCGTTGTGCCGTTCACGTCTTCGGTCCCGACGCAGCGTAGATCCGTCATCGAATTCTTGGTCTTTTCGATGCTGTCTGCCGCGTTGAGCTGAGTGAACGCGCCGAGCTCCTGGTCCGTGAGCGGGTACTTGAGGTACGTGTCGCCGCCGGGCACCTGCATGAACGCGGCCTTGTCGATGAACAGCACCTCCACGCTCTGGCCGGCGGTGGTGATCTTGACGGTCATCTTCGGGTTGGTCGGGTCGGACACATCGGCGTCGCCCTCCATCTGTCCGGACGCGGCCGACGTGCCCAGGGGCAGGGTCACGGTGCCGGCCAGGTGGAAGGTCTTCGCCTTCGCGGAGGCGTTCCGCGTGGCCTCGACGAACGCGGAGCTGTCGCTCGACTCGCCCGGCCTGCACGTGTCGACCAGGTTCGTCGCGGCCGCCGTCGGCATCGTCCGGTCCGGCGTGGAGGAACCATCGCCTCCAGAGCCGCACGCAACCAACGCGAGCGGCAGAGCGGTGAGCGGGAGGACCGTGATCAGGAGCCGTCGCGAGCGGCTGATCATCGAACCATCCCCCGTTCGTCGTATCGGCGTGCTCGCCCCGACGGACGGGCCACCGGGGAGTCTAACGCGTTGACGACAGGGGATGCGCGGGCGCGGGGGAGTCCACCCCGTCGTAGCCGGGCAGCTCGGAGCGGGTCGGGGGGTTCGCGCCCGCACGGGACACCGTCACGTCGGCGCAGCTGGTGGCCCGGATGAGTGCGGGGTGTACGTCCACGAGCCGGGCCGCGCGCAGCCGCTCGCGCGCCGACGCCGAGCCGAGCAACCCGGCGTCCAACAACCCGGAGATGAGCCCGGCCGTGAACGAGTCTCCGGCCCCGACGGTGTCGACGACGACGGTCTGACCGGCGGGGATGTCGACTCGTTCGCCGGTGCCGACCATGAGCGTGCGCGAGCCGTGCTTGCCGCGCGTCATGCACACCAGGGAGGCGCCGAGGCGGCCCCAGCGCGTCATGATCTCGTCGAGGTCGGCGCCGTCGTACAGCCAGGCCACGTCCTCGTCGCTGCCCTTGACCACGTCGGCCGCGGCGATGAAACACTCCAGCTTGGCGCGTGCCCCGGCGGATTCGCCCATGAGAGAAGGCCGCGCGTTGGGGTCGTAGGACACCGTTCCGGTGGCCGCGGCCCGCTCGACGGCGGCGAGCACGTCGGCGTCGCCGGGGGCGAGGGTGGCCGCGATCGATCCGGTGTGCAGGTGCCCCACGGGGGCCTCGTCGATCGCGTGACGGACGTCCCAGGCCATGTCGAACTCGTACGTCGCGGCGCCCGTCGCGTCCAGCGTCGCGACCCCGGTCGACGTGCGCTGCGCGTCGTCGGAGTGGGGCGTGAGCCTCAGCAGCCGCTCCTTGGCCAGATGGACGCGGATGAGCGCGCCGTACGCGTCGTCAGCGAACTGCGTGGCGTAATCCACTGCATGACCGAGACGGGCCAGCCCGATCGCGACGTTGAGCGGGCTACCGCCCGGATGCTCCTCGATGGTCCCGTCCATCCGGTGCACGATGTCGATCAGCGACTCTCCGATGACGAGGACACGCTCGGCCATGTTGACCAGCTCCTTGCTGTGCGATGTCGTCCGTCGGCGCCGCGCTGACCGTGCTGACCCGCTTCCTGGGCCGGCCGGCGCCTCAGTACATTCTGGGGGCCACGCCGGTCGGCGAAACGTCCTACGACAACACCAACCGCGCCTCAACCTCCTCCCGCGGGGACGAGGTGGCCTTCCCCGTGTCGCGCACGCGTCCGGTGACTTTCGTGCGCTGCGGGCCTTCGTGCCTGCGGCGACGCGCAGCTGCGCGGACCGGATCGAGGCGCTCGGTAGAGTATGTCGGGCGCGCCGTGCCACCCTGCGCGCGAGCGGCCGAGCACACATCCGCACGGGGTGTGCAGCCATCGCCCCGGGTGACGGGCTGGCCTTCGCGACACGCCGCAGAGCGCCGGCGCCGTGCCCGATCTGCCTGAGGAGACCGAGCGTCCGTGTACGTCAAGAGACTGACCCTGAAGGGTTTCAAGTCCTTCGCGTCGGCGACGCACCTGTGGCTCGAACCCGGTATCACCTGCATCGTCGGACCCAACGGAGCGGGCAAGTCCAACGTGGTGGACGCTCTCGCATGGGTGATGGGGGAGCAGGGCGCCAAGTCCCTGCGGGGCGGCAAGATGGAGGACGTCATCTTCGCGGGCACCACCGGACGCCCCGCGCTCGGCCGCGCCGAGGTGTCGATGACCATTGACAACACCGACGGCGCGCTGCCGATCGACTACTCCGAGGTCACGATCCGCCGCACGATGTTCCGGGGCGGCGGCAGCGAGTACGCCCTCAACGGCACGACCTGCCGTCTGGTGGACATCCAGGAGCTGCTGTCCGACTCCGGCATCGGCCGCGAGATGCACGTGATCGTCGGGCAAGGCCAGCTCGACGCCGTCTTGCGGGCCACCCCGGAGGAGCGGCGCGGGTTCATCGAGGAGGCCGCCGGCGTCCTGAAGCACCGCAAACGCAAGGAGAAGGCGCTTCGCAAGCTGGACGCGATGGAGGCTAACCTCGTGCGCGTCAGGGACCTGACCGCCGAGATCCGGCGCCGGCTCGGGCCCCTCGGACGACAGGCCGAGACCGCTCGGCGGGGCGCCGTCATCCAAGCCGACGCGCGGGACGCACGGTGTCGGCTGCTCGCCGACGACCTCGTCCGGCTCAGGGCGGCGCTGAAGCAGGAGATCGCCGACGAGAGCGCCCTCGTCGAGCGGCGCGATGAGGTCGAGTCGGGGCTCGGCGCGGTGCGCGAGAGGATCGCGGCCGCCGAGCAGGACGTGGCGCTCAGCGCGCCTCAGCTTCACCAGGCGCAGGACCGCTGGTTCGCGCTGCGCGCGCTCGCCGACCGCATGGTCGCGATCGATGCGCTCGCCGCCGAGCGCATCCGCCTGCTCAACGCGCAGGCTGAACCACCCCGGCCCGCCCGCGACCCCGACGAGCTCGTCGCGCAGGCCGCCGCCATCCGCGCCCAAGAGCGGGATCTGTCCGCCGAGATCGCCGACGGACAGGACGAACTCGCCGCGGGGGTCGCGCAGCGGACCACCGCCGAAGAGGCATACGCGACCGAACGTGAGCGCATCGCCCGGCTCGAGCGGGCCGCCGCCGACCGCCGCGAGGGACTGGCGCGCCTTGCCGGGCAGGTGGCCGCCCAACGCAGCCGCGTCGAGGCCGGACAGGCCGAGATCGGGCGCCTCACCGACTCCCTGGCGCGGGCCCAGGCGCGCGGCGACGAGGCGGAGTCCGCGTTCACCGCCCTGGAGTCCACGGTGACCCAGGATGAGGAGAGCGAGGAAGGGCTGGACTTCGCGTACGAGGAATCCGTGCAGGCACTGGAGGCCGAACGCGGTCGCGCCGAGGAGCTCCGTGCGGCCGAACGATCCGCGGAGCGTGATCGGAACTCTGCGCAGGCGCGCCGCGAGGCATTGGAGCTGGCCCTGCGCCGAAAGGATGGCACGCGGGCGCTCCTCGGCAAGGAGGGCGACGCGCCCGCAGCCGGCATCACCGGCTCGCTCGCCGAGGTGCTCACGGTGCGCGACGGGTACGAAGTCGCCGTCGCCGCGGCCCTCGGCTGGGCCGCCGATGCGCTCGTTGCGCAGACCTGGACGGCCGCACGTCTGGCTGTGGAGCAGCTCCGACGGGACGACGGCGGCCACGTCGGGCTGGTCGTGCCGGAGACGGCGCAAGACCCCGGCCCGGATCCGGCCCTCACCGACGCCCCCGGGACGGTGTGGGCCCGATCGGTGGTCGACTGCCCGGGAGAGGTCGCGGTCGCGGTCGACGCCCTCCTCGCGCGGATCGCCCTCGTTCCCGACGCCGAGGCGGCGGCGCAGGTGCTGGCCGCCCACCCGGGCGCGCGCGCCGTCACCGCCGAGGGCGACGTCTACGGGCCCGGTTCCGTGTTGGGCGGTAGCCACTCCGCGCCGAGCCTGCTGGAGGTTCAGGCCGCGCTCGCGGATGCGCGCGCGCGCGTCGAGGAGGCCGCAGAGCGTCGCGACCGCGCCCGCTTGGCGCTCGCCGCCAGCGAGGACGCCACCGCGAGGATCTCGGCGCGGACCGAGGCCGCGCTCGCCGACCTGCACGCCTCCGACGCCCGCATGAATGCCGTGGCCGAGCAGCTCGGCTCTTTGCGCTCCCAATGGCGCACGGCCCGCGCCGAGGCCGAGCGCACGCAGACGTCCGTCGTCGCCGCCCAGGAGTCGCTGGCGGCCCAATGCGCGACGCTGGAGAGCGTGGCGCGGCGGCTCGCGGAGGCCGAGTCCGCGTCTGGGTCCGAGCCCGCGTCGGCCTCTGCCTCTGCCTCGGTCAGGCCATCCACTGAGGAGCGCGATCGGCTGGAGGCGGCCGCGGCGCAGGCGCGAGGCCAGGAGACCGAGCTGCGCCTGACGCTGCGGACCCGCGAGGAGCGGGTGCGCTCCCTCGCAGGGCGAGCGCAATCCTTGGAGGCGGCGGCCCGCGCCGAGCGGAGCGCGCGGGACCAGGCGCGCGCCGCGCGCATCCGGCGCGAACGTCAGTCAGCCGTAGCGCAAGGCGTGCGTGACGCGGCCGACCGCGCCGGGACCCACCTGGCCCGCGTCGTGCAGAGCGCCCACGACGCCAGGGAGGCGGCAGTTGTGCGCCGCGCGGAGCTGGACGCCGCCGTGGCCGGGTTGCGGGGCGACGCCGACCGCCTCGCCGAGCAGTTGCGCCAGCTCACCGACTCTGTCCACCGCGACGAGGTCGCCCGGGCTGAGCAGCGCCTTCGTATCGAGCAGGCTCAGACCCGATCGATCGATGAACTCGGCGTGGACCCGGACGTGCTCGTCGCGGAATACGGCCCGCAACAGTCTGTCCCGGTCGTGCCCGAGCCTGGTGAGCCAGAGGACCCCCAGGACGTGCGCCTCATCCCGTACGTCCGCGCTGAGCAGGAAAAGCGACTTCGCGCCGCGGAACGCGGTCTCACCCGGCTCGGCAAGATCAACCCGCTCGCGCTGGAGGAGTTCGCCGCGCTGGAGGAGCGCCACACGTTCCTGACCGAGCAGGTCGACGACCTGGCCCGCAGCAAGCGGGACCTCCTGGACATCGTCAAAGAGGTCGACGAGCGGGTCGAGCGGGTTTTCGGGGAGGCGTTCGCGGACACCGCGCGTGAGTTCGAGGGGGTGTTCGCACACCTCTTTCCCGGAGGCGAGGGACGGCTCGTGCTGACCGCCCCCGACGATCTGCTCACGACGGGTATCGAGGTGGAGGCCCGCCCCGCCGGCAAACGGATCAAGCGGCTGTCTCTGCTGTCCGGCGGGGAGCGCTCACTCACCGCCGTCGCCCTGCTCGTCGCGATCTTCAAGGCCCGGCCGAGCCCGTTCTACATCGTCGACGAGGTCGAGGCTGCTTTGGACGACACCAACCTCGGGCGGCTGTTGACGCTCTTCGACGAGCTGCGCGCGTCGAGCCAGCTCATCGTGATCACGCATCAGAAGCGCACGATGGAGATCGCCGACGCGCTGTACGGGGTGACCATGCGCGGCGATGGCGTGACCACCCTGGTGTCCCAACGCATCCGGGACGTCGTGCCTGCCGAGGTCCGCGCGTGAGTGGTCGTCCGGCGCGCGATGGATTGTGACCAAGAGGCGACGCGCCAGCGCGTGGCCGTTCACGAGGCGTCCAGGAAGGTGGGGGATACTAGCACTATGGTTGCCATCATTATCCTGCTGCTGCTCACCGTGATTGCCGGATCCGTCGTCGTGGGGACGGTCGTGGCCGACGCCCGCCGCTCGGGCCAGGAGCTGCTGCCGGAGACGAGCCTGGTCCGCATCGACGCTCTCCGAGAGCGCTCCGAGGACGTTCGCGCCCGCTCACACACCCTCGCCTCCAGCGCGTTGTCCCGACCTCAGTCGTTCGGATCGTCGCTGCTCCACGCGCACGCCGAGCGCCGACGCGATTCCCAGCGGGCCACGGTGGCCTGACTCGCCCTGCGCTTTTCACGACGGAGCCGCCCCTGATCAGGGGCGGCTCCGTCGTGTGCCCAGGCGTTGCCAACGACGAAGGGATCCCCTCCCGTCTGGAAGACTGAGCGTGTGGATGCCCTGCTCGCCAACGTCTGGGCCGTCGTCGTTGCCGTCGCTGTCGTCACGGTCGCCCTCATCACCGGGGTCGTCGCGCTGGTGCGCGGTCGCGGCGGACGCCGCGGTCGGCTGCCGCCGACCTCCCCGCCCGCATCCGGCCGCCGCGGCGGGACGGACGTCATCGACCGGGCGCCGCCGGCGCCCCCCGGCGGACCGCCGACGCTGGTCGAGACGGGCCCTTCGGCCCCGACCGTCGAGGAGCTCGAAGAGCTCCTACGACGGGAACGGCCGGACGAGGCTCTGGGACGCCTCCGGCGCCTTCGCTCACGCCTCGCGCGCAGCAACTCCTCGCTCGGCCAGGGATTGCTCACGCTCTTGTCACGCGGCCGGCTGGACGAGGACACGTGGGAGGAGGTCGAGGAGACCCTCCTAGCCTCTGACCTCGGGGTCGAGGCGACCACTGAGCTGGTGGACGCGTTGAAGCAGCAGGTCAAGGTCGAAGGCGTCCGCGACGAGGCGACGGTCCGCGACTGGCTGCGCGAGGATCTGATCCGGATCGTCGATCCGACGATGGATCGATCGTTAGTCTCCACCCGCCAGGGAGACCGGGCTGCGGTCATCCTCGTGGTGGGCGTGAACGGCACCGGCAAGACCACCACGATCGGCAAGATCGCCCGCGTGCTCGTGGCCGAGGACCGGGCCGTCGTCCTCGGAGCGGCGGACACCTTCCGTGCCGCCGCCGCCGATCAACTGCAGACCTGGGGGGAGCGCGTCGGAGTGCCGACGGTACGGGCCGACCGCGACGGAGCCGATCCCGCCGCGGTGGCGTTCGACGCCGTGAAGGTGGCCAACGCCGAACTCGCCGACGTCGTCCTGATCGACACAGCCGGGCGACTGCACAACAAGGCGAATCTCATGGCCGAGCTGGAGAAGGTCAAGCGGGTCATCGAGAAGCAGTCGCCCATCGATGAGGTGCTCCTGGTCCTCGACGCCACCACCGGGCAGAACGGCCTGGTCCAGGCAGAGGTCTTCAGCCAGACCGTCCACGTCACGGGCATCGTGCTCACCAAGCTGGACGGCACCGCCAAGGGCGGCATCGTGGTAGGCGTGCAGCGCAAGCTGGGCGTGCCGGTCAAGCTCGTCGGTCTCGGAGAGGGGCCGGACGACCTCGCGCCCTTCGACCCCGCGGCGTTCGTCGACGCCATTCTCGGCTAGCCACTGCGGCTGACCTTCCTGGCGATCGTGAGGCGATCCTGGGGCGATTGTGAGGCGATCCTAGTGCGGTTGGGGGGCGCTTCTGAGGCCTTCTGACGCCGCCGCGCCGTGAGGTGGACCGGGACGGGAGGGCGCGGGTTCCGTGCAGGCCCGCCGCTAGGGTGAGGCGATGAGCGTCGATCGACAGGCTCAGCCGCAGTCCAGCGGCGCCAGGACGCTCGCTCAGCGATGGGGCGGCGCCCTCCTCACAGCGCTGCTGGTCCTCGTCCTCCTCGCGAGCGGCGCCGCAGGCCTGCGCGTCGCTGACGCCGCGTGGTCCCCCCACGACGAGACCCGGCTCGTCGCGGACGCGTTGCAGCGCCAGGATTCTCTCTCGCGCGACGATGCCCTCGCTGGATCCGGCGGAACCGCGCAGCGCGACGCGCTGGAAGCCGTGCTGCGGGGCCTGGCCTCCGCCCACGACACCTCTCGTCCCGTCGCCGAACGCCTCGCCGCCGTGAGGGCACGACTGGCCGAGGTCGACGCCACCGGGCCGATCATCCGCGGGGTTGCCGCGGACGGGCCGCCCGGCGGCGCGTGGTCGGCCGCGTGGCGGCTCCTGCTCGCCGTCGACGCCGAAAGCCTTTCCGGAGCGGATCAGGACCGAGAACGCGTACGGTCCGAGGCCGCCCAGATCCTGACCGCGCTACGGGCCAGCCGAAACGGCGTTCTCGGATCGACGGCGGCGACCGGCGCGCGCCCCGTCGACACCGTGGTGGCCGTCGCGGCCCTGCGGCGCGCGGACCGATCGGTCGGCGTGCCGGGTGCCGCGGCGGCGGTGACCGTGTGGCTTCGGCAGATCGAACCGTTGCGGGACACGGGCTCGCAGCTCCTGCCCCATCGGGTGGACGGACGCGGGCTCGTTCTCGCCGGACCGCGCGCGACCTCTCAGGCCGTCATCCAGCTCTTCTGGCCCGAGATCGACGCGAGCACGTCATCGCGCGACTGGGTGGCGTTCGAGAACATCTTCCTGTGCCCGCGGCTGGGCATGGCGGTCGTCTGCGAGTACCCCGGTGGGACCGGCTCTGCCGATGCCGACTCAGGGCCGCTCGTGCTAGGTGTCTCACCGCGCGCGACCCTCAGCACCCTCGCGGCCGCCCGCGCGCACGGCAACGCCGACCTCGGCCGGGAGATCTCCCGGGAGGCCGAACTCCTGGGGCTTGGATCCGGCGGCTGGGGTGACGCCGCGGACGATGGCCGGCCGCCGCTCGACGTGGTGCTGACGTGGGCGCGGTCCGTCCCCGTCGCAGACGACCTGCCCGGTGTCGACGAACGGCCTCCCGTGCCGTGGCCGGGCCTGCTGTTGGTGGCGCTCGCTCCGGGCCTCCTCGCCTTCAGCGCCTTGAGTTGGCGACTCGTCGGCCGGCGCCGCCACGTGTCAGGACCGCTCGACGTGGACGCCGAGCCGCCATCGCCCCTGGACGCCCGGGGTCGATGACGTGACGCGACGGCCCCGGAGCGCCGAGGAGGCAGTTTTGCCGCGCAGTCAGGGGATTGGGAGGGACCACCCAGGAGGCTCCCAGACTCCGCCCCTACAGTGACGGCGTGGGAACAGGGGTTGGCCCCGGCCGTGGGTGAGACGGCCGGGGCCGTTCCCGTGTATGGGACGATTCCCGCGGTCCGGGTTCTCCATGCTCTGGCGCACGGGGTCGCCGACCGGAGCGATGACGCCAGGATGGACGCCCGCCCGGCACGATGCAACGAGCCCCGCCGACCATGACGCAACGAGTTGTCACACGCCATGCCATGGTTTTCACGGACGTAACACGGCGCGCGCTATGGCGAAACGCGTCGCGGCCACGCTGAGGTCATGCATATCGACACCGGGGACACCAGCTGGGTACTGATCAGCGCAGCGCTCGTGATGCTCATGACCCCAGGACTCGCCCTGTTCTACGGGGGAATGGTCCGGGCCAAGAGCGTCCTCAACATGATGATGATGAGCTTCGGCTCCATGGCCACGATCGGCGTGATCTGGGTGCTGTGGGGGTACAGCGAGGCGTTCGGTCCCTCCGTGGGTGACCGTGGGCTGATCGGCAACCCCTTCGAGTGGTTCGGGCTGAGCGACCTGATGTCGCCGGAGTCAGTGTCCGGCACCGTACCGACTCTGGCCGTCGTGGCGTTCCAGGCGATGTTCGCGATCATCGCCGTTGCGCTCATCTCGGGGGCGATCGCCGACCGGGCCAAGTTCTCGACGTGGCTCGTGTTCACCGTCGTGTGGGCAACGATCGTCTACTTCCCGATCGCGCACTGGGTGTTCGCGCTCGACGTGAAGAACTCGGCGGGCGAGGTCGTGCGGTATGGCGGGTGGATTGCCAACCAACTCAAGGTGATCGACTTCGCCGGAGGCACCGCGATCCACATCAACGCCGGTGCCGCGGCCCTCGCGCTCGTCCTCGTGCTCGGCAACCGGCACGGCTTCGGCCGCGAGCCGATGCGCCCGCACAACCTGACCCTCGTCATGCTGGGCGCCGGGCTGTTGTGGTTCGGCTGGTTCGGGTTCAACGCAGGCTCGGCCCTCACGGCCGGCACGACGGCGGCGGTCGCCTTCGTCAACACGTTCGCCGCGACGTCAGCAGCTTGCTGCGGCTGGCTCCTCATCGAGCGTCTGCGCGACGGCCACGCCACCTCACTCGGCGCGGCGTCAGGCATCGTGGCCGGACTGGTCGCGATCACCCCCGCCGCGAACGCCGTCACCCCCGTCGGCGCGCTCGCGATCGGCGTGATCGGCGGCGGCCTGTGCTCGATGGCGGTCGGCCTGAAGAACCGCTTCGGGTACGACGACAGTCTTGACGTCGTCGGCGTACACCTGGTGGGTGGCCTCGCCGGGACGCTGCTCATCGGCCTGTTCGCCTCGCGCAAGGCGCCGGCTGGGATCGACGGGCTGCTGTACGGAGGTGGCCCGGATCAGTTGTGGCGCCAGGCCGTCGGGGCCTTATCCTGCCTCGTCGTATCGTTCGTGCTGACCTGGGTCATCGGCACGGTGCTCCACAAGACGCTCGGCTTGCGCATCGAGCGCGACGAGGAGCTCGAGGGCATCGACGTGGTCCTCCACGCGGAGACCGCGTACGAGCTGACGACGACCCCTGGCGCGATTGGTCGCCGTCCCCAGGCGCTCGGAGCGCACCACGACCACGTCAGCAGCGTTGACGACACCGAGGGAGCCCACGCATGAAGATGATCACGGCCGTCATCAAGCCGTTCAAGATCGAGGATGTCCGGGCTGCCCTGGAGTCCTTCGGGGTGGCGGGCATGACCGTCAGCGAGGCCGCCGGTTTCGGTCGGCAGCGGGGGCACAGCGAGGTCTACCGAGGGGCGGAGTACACCGTCGACACCGTGCCGAAGACGCGCATCGAGGTCCTCGTCGACGACGCAGACGCGCCGGACGTGGTCGAGGTCATCGTCGCGGCGGCCCGCACGGGCCGGATCGGCGACGGGAAGGTGTGGGTCACCGCCGTGGAGGAGGTTGTCCGGGTCCGCACCGGCGAGCGAGGGTGCACCGCGATCTGACGAGCGCGCCCACACCCTGGACTCTCTGCGGCCACGGGGCGGAGCCAAGCCCGCCCCGTGGCCGCGGGGCATGTCCAGCCTCGGTCGCTGGCGACTCGTACGGGTCGTCTCAGGTAGGGGTTTCTCGGGACAGGTCGTCTTACGCGCAGGTCGTCTTACGCACAGGTCGTCTTACGCACAGGTCAGGAGGTCGGCGATGCTCGCCACGCTTGTCGCACGACGCTTGGAGGTGTGCCGGCGGGAGCCGTTCACGGCGCCCGGTGCGGGCGTCCAGCGCCGTCGGATGGTCGCCGAGGTCACGCGGGACCGGCTCACGAGCGCCTGGCAGGAGGCGCGCCGAGGGATGCCTCACGATGGGCTCGCGTTAGCCGCCGTCGGCAGCCTCGCCCGTGGCGAATCCGGTCCGCTGTCGGACCTGGACCTGGTACTGCTCCACGACGGACGCACCGCCCCCGTCCTGGTCGCGGAACTGGCGGACCGACTCTGGTACCCCTTGTGGGACTGCGGACTGCGCCTCGACCACAGCGTCCGTACCCTCGCGGACTGCCGCGCCGTCGCCGATGGCGATGTGTCCGCCCTGGTCGGGCTGCTCGACCTCGACCTGGTTGCGGGCGACGCCGACCTGGTGACCGCGGCCCGGTCCGGGGTGGCGCGGGACTGGCGCTCCGCGTCGCGGCGGCGGCTCACCGCGCTGGTCGAGGAGATCGCGGCCCGACACGCTCGATGCGGGGACCTGTCCCAACTGAACGAGCCGGACCTGAAGGAGGCGCACGGCGGTCTGCGAGACCTGTCGATGATGCGCGCCCTCGCCGCATCGTGGCTCGCGGACTACCCACGCTTCGGGGTCGAGGCCGCCGCCACCCGCTTGCTCGATGTGCGGGACGCGCTGCAACTGGCGAGCGGGCGGCCCCGCGCCCGGCTGGCGCGCCAGGAGCACGATGCGGTGGCCGCCCTGCTCGGGCTGGCGGACGGTGACGCGCTGCTCGCGTCCGTGGGGGAGGCGGCCCGGGTCATCGCGTTGGCTTCCGACGCGACGCTGCGCCGGGCCGGGCAGGCGCAGCAGGCGCGGACGCTGCGCGTCGGCCCGCGCGGCCCGCAGCTGCGCCCCCTGGGGCACGGCGTGTACGAGCACCAGGGAGAGGCCGTCCTCGGCCGGGTCGCCCTGACCCGGGCGAAACGTCCCGGCGGCGATCCCTGGCTGCCGCTGCGGGCCCTCGCGACGGCAGCGCGGGAGGCCCTGCCACCGGCGCCGACGACGATCCAGACGCTGGCGACCCAACCGGCCCCGAGCCGCCCCTGGCCCGAGCCGGCCCGCGCGCTCTTCGTGGATCTCCTCGCGACCGGCGAGGGTCTGATCGGCGTATGGGAGGCGGCGAGCGTCGCGCGCATCGTGGACGGCTGGCTGCCGGTGTGGTCGATCCTGCGCAACCGGGCGCACCATGACCCCCTGCATCGGCACACCGTCGATCGGCACTCCGTCCAGGTGGTCGTGGAGGCGGGCGCGTTCGTTGCCGACGTGCGGCGCCCTGACCTGCTCCTGCTCAGCGCGCTACTGCACGATGTGGGCAAGGCGCGCGCTGGCGTCGGGCACGCGGGTGTCGGCGCGTCCATCGCGCGGACCGCCCTGCGGGAGCTCGGCTTCGACGAGGCCGACGTGGACGTCGTGGCACTGCTCGTCGCCGAGCACCTGACCCTCGTGAGCCTCGCCACGCGTCGGGACGTCGAGGACCCGGCGACCGTTGACGCGCTCGTCGAGGTGGTCCGGGGTCAGGAGGACATCCTGGACCTCCTGGAGGCCCTGACGAAGGCCGATGCGATGGCGGTCGGAGACCGTGCGTGGACCACGTGGCGTGCCTACCTGGTCAGCGATCTCGTCGGTCGCGCCCGGGCGGCGCTGCGCGGACCTCTGCGCGTGCCGGTCAGAGCCGGTACGGGTGGCGCCTCGGCCCCTTTCCCCGGATCCCCTGGCGCTCTGGGGGACGACCGCGAGCCTTTGGCCGTCGGCGCCGCTGCCCGCGCCGCCGCCATGGCGGGCTCTCCCACGGTGACGGTCCGCCCGGGCGCGGATCCGGAGTCGTTGGCGGTGGACGTCGTGGCCGCCGACCGGCTGGGTCTGTTCGGGGACATGGCCGGGGCGTTCACCCGGCAGGGCGCGCGCGTGCGCCGCGCGTTGCTCGTGACGGTCGACGGCCTGGCCGTGGACCGCTGGGACGTAGAGCTCGCCGGGTCCTGCGGGCTGGACGCCGCCGCTCTGGCCCGTGACATCAGCGGCGGGGTGCAGACCACCGCGACCCGCCGCGACGGTCGCGTCGCGTCGGCCCCGCTGCCCCGTACGGAGGCGAGCGCAGCGCACGCGCCGACACCGAGCGCCTTCCAGGCGTACGTCGTCCCGGACGCTTCGCGCCGCGCCACCGTGATCGAACTGCGCGGACCCGACCGGCCCCGCCTCCTACGCGATGTGGGGCATGCCCTGGGCCGCCTCGGAATGACGGTGCACAGCGCGCACATCGAGACGTACGCGGGCCGCTGTCTCGATACCTTCTACGTCACGGAGTCCGGAGCGTCGATCACCGAGGCCGGCCCGGGCATCCTGCGCCCGGCGCGGGTGGCCGAGGTCATCAGCGCGCTGGTCGACGTCGGGGAGAGCGGCGCGATTGGTTAGCCTGGGCGTGTGTTCACAAGCCTGTCTGATCGCCTCGCCGCGACGTTCAAAAATCTGCGCAGCAAAGGACGCGTCACCGAACGCGACCTGAACGCGACGATCCGGGACATCCGGTTGGCCCTGCTCGACGCCGACGTCGCGCTGCCGGTGGTGCGGCAGTTCACCAGCGCGTTGCGAGAGCGGGCGCTTGGCGCCGAGGTGCACGAGGCGCTCAACCCGGGCCAGCAGGTCGTGAAGATCGTCCATGAGGAACTCATCGCGATCCTCGGCGGCAACACCCGCCAGTTGGCGCTCGCCAAGCACCCGCCGACGGTGATCATGCTGGTCGGCCTCCAGGGCTCGGGCAAGACAACGTTGGCGGGCAAGCTGGGCTACTGGCTGAAGCAGCAGGGGCACACCCCGATGCTGGTCGCGGCCGACCTCCAGCGCCCTAACGCGGTCACCCAGCTGCAGGTGGTGGGGGAGCGGGCCGGAGTGCCGGTGTTTGCCCCCGAGCGCGGCAACGTGGCCGGCTACGACGCGGCGGTGGAGTTCGGCACGGGAACCCGCGGGTACGGGGACCCGATCACCGTCGCCCGCGACGGTGTCGAGCAGGGCCGCCGCGAGCAGCGCGACGTCGTGATCGTCGACACCGCCGGTCGTCTCGCGGTCGACGAGGAGCTGATGCAGCAGGCCGCGGACATCCGCGCCGCGATCGACCCCGACGAAGTGCTCTTCGTCATCGACGCGATGATCGGCCAGGTCGCGGTCGACACGGCGACCGCGTTCCAGGACAAGCTCGACTTCACGGGCGTGGTGCTGTCCAAGCTCGACGGCGACGCCCGCGGCGGCGCGGCGCTGTCGGTGGCCGGGGTCACCGGCCGCCCGATCATGTACGCCTCCACCGGCGAACAGACCAAAGACTTCGAGGTCTTCCACCCGGACCGGATGGCCTCACGCATCCTCGACATGGGCGACGTCCTGACGCTCATCGAGCAGGCTCAGACGGCGTTCGACCGGCACCAGCAGGACGAGATGGCGCGCAAGTTCCTCTCCGACGAGGACTTCACGTTCGACGACTTCCTCGAGCAGATGTCCGCCCTGAAGAAGATGGGCTCGCTGAAGCAGCTTCTCGGGATGATGCCCGGGATGAACCAGATGCGCGAACAGCTCGACGCCTTGGACGAGCGCGAGTTCGACCGGGTCGAGGCGATGGTGCGCTCCATGACCCCGTTCGAGCGCACCCACCCGAAGGCGATGAACGGGTCGCGGCGAGCGCGGATCGCACGCGGCTCCGGGGTGAGCGTCAGCGAGGTCAACCAGTTGCTCGAGCGGTTCCGTGACGCGCAAAAGATGATGCGCCAGCTCCGACGCGGCGGGACGATCCCTGGAATGCCCGGCATCGGCGGGGGCGCGCGCAAGAAGCAGATCAAGAAGCGCGGCAAGTCCGGCAACCCGGCCAAGCGCGCGGCGCAGGAGAAGGAGATGGCGGCCAAGGCCACCGCCGCGCGGGAGGCTGCGGCGCAGGCGGCGTTCAGCGCGCCGGGCACGGCACTCGGGGCAGGCACGGACGAAGGGTCGACGCCAGGCGTCGGCCTCGACCCGGCGGCGTTCGATCCCGCGGCGTTCGACCCCACCAAGCTCCCGAAGGGCCTCGACAAGTTCCTGAAGGGCTGAGTCTGCGGCCGGCCGGATACTGCCGCAAGGAGATCACTCGTCGGTCACAAGCTCTCACCGAAGTCCTTGCGGAACTCCTCCACCAGTTGCTCCTGCCAGGGGCCGATCGGCTCGAGGCGGCCGTAGAAGAAGCGCAGCACCTCCGGTTCCTCGACCCAGCGAAGGCCGCCGATGAGGTGGCGCTTGGTGTAGAGCCATGAGATCCGGTCCACTGCGTACGACACCTGCGAGAGCGTGAACACCCGTCGCGGCATGGCGAGGCGCACCAGCTCCATCTCGGCCATCGGCTCGATACCGTTTTCATCGCGCTGCTCCGAGAGGGTGCCGCGCTCCATACCGCGTACGGCCGAGGTGAGGTAGATGGCGGCGGCGAGCGCGCCGCCGGGGTACTCATGCTGCGGCACGTGCTCGAGGAATCGCAGCGCGTTGACATGGCAACCCAGGCCGCCGGCGGGCGTGATGACCGGCACGTCGCGCTTCGCGAGCTCGCTCACCATGTGCTCGATGAACTGCGGTCCCTGGCAGATGTTGTCCTCGTCGAGCAGCTCGTCGAGGCCGACCGTCATCGCCTCCATCTCACGCACGGACATACCGCCGTATGTGAGGAACCCCTCGTACAAGGGGATGAGGCCGCGCATGCTGCGGTACAGCTCCTCGTCGCGGACGAGGATGCCGCCGCCCCGGGCGCAGGTGATCTTGCGCGCCGAGAAGTAGAACACATCGCACAGGTCCGCGATCTCCCGGGCGATCTCGGCGATGCTCTTGTGCGCTTCTGGCTCCTCGCGCGCCTGAATGAACCACAGGTTGTCGCTCAGCAGGCTGCCGTCCATCACGAGCAGTAGGCCGTACTCGTCGCACACCGCGCGGATGTCACGCAGGTTTTGCAGGCTGTGCGGCTGGCCGCCGATGAGGTTCGTCCCCGTCTCCAGTCGCACGAACGGGATGTTGTCGGGCCCGACCCGCTCGATGCAGGCACGCAGCTTGTCGATGTCCATGTTGCCTTTGAAGGGGTGTTCTGAGTCGACCTTCAGGCCTTCGTCGGTGTAAAGCTCCTCGACCCGCCCACCGGCGAGCACGATGTGCGCCTTCGTGGTGGTGAAGTGGTAGTTCATCGGGATGACCGAGCCGGGCTTGACGAGCGAGCGCGCGAGGATGTGCTCCGCAGCCCGGCCCTGGTGGGCGGGTAGGAAGTACGGCATCCCGAAGACCTCGAGAAGCTTGTCGTAGAGCCGCTCGAAGGTGGCCGACCCGGCGTAGCTGTCGTCGGCCAACAGCATCGCAGCCTGCTGCCGGTCGCTCATCGCGTTCACGCCCGAGTCGGTCAGCATGTCCATGAAGACGTCGGCGTTGCGCAGCAGGAACGTGTTGTTGCCCGCCTCCGCGATCGCCTCCGCGCGCCGTTCGATCGTCGGTAGGTGGAGTTTTTGCACGATACGGACCTTGTGCATCTCAAGGGGGATCTGCTCACCGCTGGAGAACTTGACCTGAGCCATGACGCCTTCTTCGCCGCCTCACCTCTGCTGGGGAACCACCGTCCGGGGGCGGGCCCACCCGGACGGGCCGGGCGGTCGGGTCCACTGGGGGCGCCGCGCGGCAGTGTCCAACCCTAAGGGCCCCCGCCCGTCGCCGTAGCGGCACGCCAGCTTCGGGGGCGTGCGTCGTCGCGGCGCGGGTAGGTTGCCTTTCATGAAGACGCCGTTCCTGCGCGTCGCCGGTCGAATCCGGGTGAACGACGAGGAGATCCACGACGAACTGTGGGTGATCGACGGGCGGATATCGTACAGTCCACCCGTCGCCGGGGAGGTCCAGACCGTCCGGGGATTCGCGATTCCGGGGCTCGTCGACGCCCACGCCCATGTCGGGCTGGAGGAGACGGGGGCTGTCGACCGAGACCGGACGGAGGCACACGCCCTCGCGCAGCGTGACGCGGGTGCGCTGCTGCTGCGGGACGCCGGATCCTGCGCCGACACGCGCTGGGTGCAGGAACGCGACGATCTGCCGCGCTTGATCCGGGCCGGTCGGCATATCGCGCGGCCCCGACGCTACGTGCCCGGGTTCGCCCACGAGATCGAGCCGGACGAGCTCGTCGCGCAGGTGCGGGCGGAGGCCCGCGCCGGCGACGGCTGGGTGAAGCTGGTCGGCGACTGGATCGACCGCGACCGCGGCGACCTCGCGCCGCTCTGGCCCCGGGACGCGCTCGTCGCAGCCGTGACCGCCGCGCACGAGGAAGGGGCGCGGGTGACGGCGCACTGCTTCGCCGAGGAGTCGCTGGGCGATCTCGCGGCCGCGGGCGCGGACTGCGCCGAGCACGCCACCGGGCTCGTGCCCGACACGATCGAGGCGTTCGCGGCGGCCGGCACCGCCATCGTGCCCACCTTGATCAACACGGAGAACTTCCCGTCGTACGCGTCGGCTGGGCGCGGCCGGTTCCCCTCCTACGCGGCGCACATGCTGGACCTGTACGCGCGCCGGCACGAGACCGTGAGCGCGGCGCACGAAGCCGGGGTGCCGATCTACGCCGGGACCGACGCCGGCGGGCAGCAGAAGCACGGGCTCATCGCGTACGAGGTCCTCGAACTGGCGAGGACAGCCCTGGGCGCGGTCGGCGCCCTCGCTGCCGCGAGCTGGGGCGCGCGGACGTGGTTGGGGCTGCCGAGCCTCGTCGAGGGCGACGAGGCCGACCTGGTCATCTACCTTGACGACCCGCTGGATGACCTGCGGATCCTGGCACGGCCCCACCGAATGCTGCTGCGAGGACGCGTCGTGGCATGAGGTGTGGGCGCGTGAGGCGCGGGCGCATGAGGTCTCGACCGTGAGCGAGGCGGATGCCCCGGAGCCGCTCACCGCGGTGGGACACAGCGTGCGCGTCGCTCCGGTGGCGCGGCGTGACCTGGAGCCGTACCGGCGCGCTGTGCAAGGCTCCCGCGCCCGCCTGGCGCGGTGGAACCCGGTGGAACCCACGGATCTGGAGCGGCATCTTCGGTTCCAGTCCCGCGGGCACCGGACGTTCATCGTCCACGCGATCGTCCCCGAGGGCGAGCACGACATCGTCGGCCGCGTCAACGTGTCGGGCGTCGTATGGGGGCGGGCGAGCGCGGCGCAGCTCGGCTACGACGCCTACGACCCGTATGCGGGGCGCGGCTTGTTCGCCGAGGGGCTGCGGCTCGTCGTGGACATCGCTTTCGCCGGCGAGCCGTACGGCGTGGGCCTGCACCGCCTCGAGGCGGCCGTCCAGCCCGGCAACGTCGAGTCGGCAGGCGTGCTGCGCTCACTCGGTTTCCGGCGGCGGGGCGACTGGCCCGGCTACCTGTGGCTGCCGGACGCCACGGGCGGGGAGGCGTGGCGAGACCACGTGACGTACGGGATGACGGCCCCGGAATGGCCTGCTGCGCCCTACGACCTGGTGCTCCCTGACCGACCCGTGGTGTTGGTCGCTCCTGCCGCGCGGGGGCTGGGGAGGCGGTTGGCGGCGGAGCTGGCGGCGCCGCTGCTGGATGAGGCGTGGATGAACACCGTCGGTCAGCAGGAGTTCGTCGGCCTGCTCTCGGATTGTCCTGGCGCGGTGATCGTCGCGGGTGGCCGGTGGCCTGCCCACGAGGTGCTGCGCGCCGCCGGCTACGACCCGTCCTGCGCCGTCGACGCCCGAGATCTCGACGCCGAGCCAGACGACGTGCGGGGCGCTGCCTGCGCGCTGGCGTTGACCGCCCGTGACCGAGCCCACCGGTCACGTTGAACTCGACAGGCCGTGGGCCGTGGCCGGGCGATCGGGCTGCGTCTGGCACAATGTCATCCGTACTGTGCACGGGCGGCCCTCTCACCGCGCGCGCACGGTGAGTCGCAGCCCGTCCACCGGCGGTCCCCACGCGGGTCAGGTCCGGGCTCACCCGCACCGTTCGGGCTCGCCCGTACAGACCCATCAAAGGAGAGACCACTCTCGTGGCCGTCAAGATTCGTCTTAAGCGCCTGGGCAAGATTCGCGCGCCGTACTACCGCGTCGTCATCATGGATTCGCGCACCAAGCGCGACGGTCGGGCGATCGAGGAGATCGGCAAATACCACCCGACCCGCGAGCCGTCGGTCATCGACATCGACAGTGAGCGGGTGCGCTACTGGCTGGGCGTCGGCGCCCAGCCCACCGAGCAGGTCGAAGCACTGCTCAAGGTCACGGGCGACTGGCAGAAATTCAAGGGCCTGCCCGGCGCCGAGGGCACGTTGAAGCCCCAACCCGTCAAGCCCTCCAAGCGGGAGCAATACGAGGCGGCCATGGCCGCCGCCGGCGCGGCCGACGACGAGCTCGCCAAGGGTGGCCCGACGCCCAGGAGGAAGCCCGCCAAGGTGGAGGCGCAGACCGCTCCCGCGGCCGAGGAGAAGGCGCCCACGCCCGAGTCGCTCGAGGCACCGACGGCTGAGGCTGTGACCGACGCTCCGGTTGAGGCTGTGGCCGACGCTCCGGTTGAGGCTGTGGCCGACGCTCCGGTTGAGGCTGTGGCCGACGCTCCCGCTGAGGCCTGACCGTGCTCGAAGAGGCGCTCGAACACCTCGTCCGCGGCATCGTGGACCACGATGACGAAGTGGTGGTCCGCCACCGCGAGATGCGCCGGGGCGACGTCTTGGAGGTTCGCGTGCACTCAGACGACCTGGGCCGCGTGATCGGCCGGTCGGGACGGACGGCCGGCGCCCTGCGCACCGTCATGACGGCGCTGGCCGGCGGGGCCGCGATCCGGGTCGACATCGTCGACACCGACCGGCTGCGCTGAGGCAGCGTCACGCGCATGGCTGATTCGACGAGCGTCCCTGCGGGGACGCTCGTCGTCGCGCGCGTCGGAAGACCGCACGGGCTGCGCGGCGAGGTGACGGTGGAGGCGCTCACGGACTCGCCGAGGCGGCGATTCGTGCCGGGGGCGACGTTCGGGACCCTGCCAGACGTGGGGCCGCTCCTGCTCGCCAGCGCGCGCGTGCATCAGGAGACCTGGCTGCTGGCGTTCGCCGGCCGCGAAGGCCGAGACGCAGCGCAGGAGTTGCGCGGCATCCGGTTGACGGTCGCAGCGTCCCACGGCGCGACGCTGGGGCCGGACTCGGACGGACCCTCGGACCTGGCGGACGGACCCGACGACGAGGGTGGCGCGGGTGACGAGGGCTGGTACCCCGAGGAGCTGGCCGGGCTGGTCGTGAACGACACCTCGGGCCGTCGGATCGGGGAGGTCGTCGGATTGGACCTGCGGGCGGCACAGGATCTTCTCCACGTGCGCCTGGACGACGGTCGCCGCGGCAGTGTGCCGTTCGTGACAGCGCTCGTACCTGTTGTCGACGTGCCTGGTGGCCGCGTGGTCGTCGACCCGCCCGAGGGCCTGTTCGAGCTCGACGGGAGCTAAGACGTGCGCATCGACGTCGTCACGATCTTCCCCGACTACCTCGCACCCCTCGACCTATCGCTCATCGGCGCGGCGCGTCGCGACGGCCTGCTCGACGTGCGCGTCACCGACCTGCGGGAGTTCACGCACGACCGACACCGGACCGTGGACGACACGCCGTACGGCGGTGGAGCCGGCATGGTCATGAAGCCCGAACCGTGGGGCGAGGCCCTGGGTGCCCTGCTCGACGCGGCGGACCGCTCGGCCGGCCCGGCGACGACTCCGGTGCTGGTCGTCCCCGGACCGGCAGGTGAGCGCTTCACGCATGCGGTGGCGCGCCAGCTGGCGGGCGAGGAGTGGCTTCTGTTCGCGTGCGGGCGCTACGAGGGGATCGACGAGCGCGTCCGCGACTACGCGCGCGAGCTCCTCGGAGCAGAGCGCGTGCGGGAGCTGTCTCTCGGCGACTACGTGCTGAACGGCGGCGAGGCGGCCGTCCTGGCGATGGTCGAGGCCATCGCCCGCCTGGTGCCCGGTGTGATCGGCAACGACGCTTCGCTGGTGGAGGAGTCCCATAGGGACGGACTGTTGGAGTACCCCGTCTTCACGAAGCCGGCCAGGTGGCGCGGCTATGACGTGCCTCCCGTGCTGCTCTCCGGCGACCACGCGGCGATCGCGCTCTGGCGGCGCGAGGAGTCCTGGCGCCGGACGGCGGCGCGACGCCCGGACCTGCTGCCGGCCGAGCAAGCCCGCGCGGGCGCCGACTCGTTTGCCCTGACCGTCGCCGTGCCGGCCGACGCGGGCGAGTTGTGGACCCTCACCCGGGCGTGCTTCCGCTCGGAGGTCCTCGACAAGGCCGACCACACGGTCTGGCCGGCGGTCCAGACGCTGGACCAGCTGCGCGAAACGCTGGCACCGGGATCGCCATGGCGCACCTGGGTGCTGCGCGAGCCCACCTCAGGGCGTCTGGTCGGGTCGGTTCGGGGACGGCTCGTCGATGCGGCCTGGGAGATCGGACAGCTGGTGGTAGCCCCTGACCTGCAAAGCCGCGGGCTGGGCAGCGCTTTGCTGGCCCACGCGGTCGCGCAGGCCGGTCGCGGGGCGCGACACGCCTGGTTGGTCACCGAGGCGAAGAGCGTCCAGCAGCACAGGGCGTACAAGCGAGCCGGCTTCCGCGTCCGGCGTGACGTGCCCGCCTCCCCGGACACGATCGTGATGCAACGTCCGCTGCTCCCCTGACCGGTCGCCGCGACAGCGCTCGCGATCGCCCTGAGGTGCGGATTTCGGGTGGGCGACGGCTGTCTGGCACAATCAAGGGGCGCGTCCGGGCTTATGCACGGCCCCTCCCACGGGGGGATGTGCAGCCGGCCCTCGGGTTCCGGCGCATGTGGCCTCTGCCGGCGCGACGAGCATTCGACACCATCTGGCGGCGACCCGTGGCGCCGCGAAGGAAGCGACACGCCATGCACCATCTCGACGCCGTCGACGCCCCCAACCTCCGCGACGATATCCCCGACTTCCGGGCGGGTGACACCGCCAAAGTTCATGTCCGCGTCGTGGAAGGCGCCCGCTCTCGTGTCCAGATCTTCCAGGGCGTCGTGATCCGCCGTCACGGGCGCGGGGTCGGCGAGACGTACACGGTCCGCAAAGTCAGCTTCGGCGTCGGGGTCGAACGCACGTTCCCCGTGCACTCGCCCGTCGTGGAGAAGATCGAGGTGGTGACCCGCGGCGACGTGCGTCGCGCCAAGCTGTATTACTTGCGTGACCTGCGCGGCAAGGCCGCCAAGATCAAGGAGAAGCGCGAGACGAGCGTCCGCTGACCGCCGGATCACCTCCTGCCGGTTCCGCGCACGCCAACGGCGGGCCACGACGTTGTGTCGCGCGCCGACCGCACGGACGCGTGGCTCGCGTCGCACGCTCGCTGACGTTGGTCATCGCCGCCCTCGCGTTGCTCCTCGCCGTCCGAGCCGTGATTGCAGAGCCGTTTACCGTGCCGTCGGAGTCGATGGAGCCCTCTTTGAATCCCGGGGAGCGCATCATCGTGCCGAAGTGGCCCGGCCAGCGCGACGTCGCCCGCGGCGACATCGTCGTCTTCGACGGGTCCGGCACGTTCGGGCCCGTGGGGCCTCCCCCGAGCGCCCTGGACCGGGCGCTGGGGACCCTTGCCGGGCATTCTGCGGACAGTGTGTACGTCAAGCGGGTCATCGCGGTCGGAGGTGAACGGATCGCGTGTTGCGACACCCGCGGACGTCTTACGCTCGACGGTGTGGCGTTGGACGAGCCGTACGTGTCCGCCGGCGACGCGCCCAGTGACGTCACGTTCGACGTCGTGGTGCCCGCGGGGCGGTTGTGGCTGATGGGGGACCGCCGCGCCCGGTCGAAAGATTCACGCTCCCACAGAGGTTCACCCGGTGGGGGTACCGTCTCCGTCGAGACCGTCATCGGGCCGGCCGCGTTCCGATACTGGCCGGCCGATCGGATCGGCACCTTGTAGGAGGACCATGAGCGACGCGACGAGCCCGGCCTCCGACGGCGATGAGGCCGGCGGATCCGGCGACGCCGGCGACGAAGGAACCGAGCCGGGTGGCGCTGCGCAGGCCACGTCGGGTTCCGGTGGTTTCGGGCGCGGCGTGCGCAGTGCGCTACGGGAGGTCGCGATCGTCGTCGTCCTGGCCCTGGTGCTGTCGGTGCTGGCCAAGACGTTCCTCATCCAGAGCTTCTTCATCCCCTCGGACTCGATGAACAACACCCTGATCCGCGACGATCGCGTCGTGGTGAGCAAGCTGACGCCAAGGCTGTTCGACCTGGCCCGCGGCGATGTCGTCGTCTTCGAGGATCCGGGGCAATGGCTGGCGGGCACACCGCAACTGCCACAGGACGACGGGTTGGGCCAGCGCGTCAAGAACGCCTTCACGTGGGTAGGGATCCTGCCGAGCCAAGAGGACAACCACCTGATCAAGCGAGTCATCGGCCTGCCGGGCGACCACGTCGCGTGCTGCTCGGCGAACGGCAAGCTGATGATCAACGGCCAAGAGATCACCGAAACGTACCTCTTCCCCGGCGATGAACCCAGCAGCAGTCCATTCGACATCACCGTGCCGGACGGAGGGGTGTGGGTGATGGGGGACCACCGCTCCAACTCGGCCGATTCCCGCTACAACGACGTCAACCCCGACGAGACGGACGCTCCCACCGTGCCCAGACAGGGTGATCAGCCGGCCATCGACGTGGCGGACCCGAGGGACCGCACGGGCTACTACGGAAGCGTTCCCATCGACAAGGTGGTCGGGCGCGCTGTGATGATCGTGTGGCCACTCGTGCGGGTCACGATCCTCGGTAGCCAGGACGGCGTCTTCGGGCAGGTTCCGGCCCCCACTGCGTCGCCATGACGCGCGGCTCCGCGCCGAGCCTGCGGGTGGAGCGTTCCTTGCAGCAGCTCGGGTACGCGGTGGTGGGCGGCATGGACGAAGTGGGGCGAGGTGCGCTCGCCGGGCCCGTCACGGTCGGTGTGGTCTGCCTCAACGAGACGGCGCGGACGGCTCCGCGCGGCGTCCGCGACAGCAAGCTGCTGCCACCCACGCGGCGAGAGTCTCTCGTGGCCCCGATCCGGCGTTGGGCGCTGGCCTGGGGGGTGGGCCACGCCTCGGCCGCCGAGATCGACGAGGTCGGCGTTATCTCGGCACTGCGGCTCGCTGGGCGGCGCGCCCTGGAGGCGGCGGAGGTTCGGCCCGACATGGTACTCCTCGACGGCCGGCATGACTGGCTGACCGACCCCGCGGCCGACGGGCTGCTGGGCCTGCTCCCGGCGGTTCCGGTCGCGCCGCCGGTGCGGACCCGGGTCAAGGCTGACCTCTCCTGCTCGTCGGTGGCCGCGGCGAGCGTGCTCGCCAAAGTGGAACGGGACGCGATCATGGTCGCCCTCGCGGGGGAGCACCCGGCGTACGGGTGGGAGGTCAACAAGGGGTACGGGGCACCTCACCACCTGGCTGCGCTCGCCGCCGATGGTCCATGCCCGCTGCACCGACGTTCGTGGCACCTGCCCGAGTACGCCCCGGCGCAGTCCGTACCTGCGCGTCCCCCAGGGATGTGCATGGCCGACGCGCCCAGCGCGGGACGCGCGGGCGCTCTCGGCGTGATGGGCCATGATGGTCCCGACAAGGAGGAGGGGCCCGATGGGCGCTGAAGACCTGGAGAAGTACGAGACCGAGATGGAGTTGCAGCTCTACCGGGAATATCGTGACGTGGTCCACCTGTTCAGCCACGTGGTGGAGACCGAACGGCGCTTCTACCTGTGCAATTCCGTCGACGTGAAGGTGCGCAGTGATTCCGGCGAGGTCTATTTCGACGTGTCGATGTCGGACGCGTGGGTGTGGGACGTGTACCGCCCGGCGCGTTTTGTCAAGACCGTGAGAGTGGTCACTTTCAAGGACGTCAACATCGAGGAACTCGCGAAGTCCGACCTAGAGGTTCCAGAGGACGACGACTTCGGGCGCTGAGCGGCGGGGTCCCGCCCGCCGCGGTGGCCGGTTGTCCACACCCCCCGCGGCGTCGGCCGCGATCCACAGCCGGGCGATCGGCGCTGTCGCGGGGGAGTCGCGGCGGCCAACGTGGAGGCATGCGACACCAACTGTCACCGCCCGACCGGCGCAGGATCGCGCTCGGGGCGTATGGAGAGCGGGCCGCAGTCCGCCATCTGCAGGAGCGGGGGCTGGAAATCCTTGACCGCAACTGGCGCTGCGAGCACGGCGAGATCGACATCGTCGCACGCGATGGGGAATGCCTGGTCATCTGCGAGGTGAAGACGCGGCGCACGCTGGATTACGGGTCGCCGCTGGAGGGGATCACGTGGCGCAAAGCGGCCCGCCTGCGGCGCCTCGCAGGCTGGTGGCTGCAGGCGCACCCGCAGGAGAGCGCGCTGACGTCCCGGCTGCGGATCGACGCAGTGGGGGTGCTGCTGCCGTACGCGGGCGGTCCGCAGGTCGAGCACGTGGCGGGGGTGCTCTGACGTGGCGCTCGGCAGGACGTGCGCCGTCGCCTTGACGGGCCTGGACGGCGCGATCGTGCGGGTGGAGGCCGACCTAGGCGGTGGCCTGCCGAGCTTCCTGATCGGGGGCCTGCCGGACGCGGCCTGCAAGCAAAGCGCCGACCGGATCCGCTCAGCCGCCGCGCACTCCGGCCTGGAGCTGCCGAACCACAAGATCGTCGTCAACCTGTCGCCGGCGTCGCTGCCGAAGACGGGCAGCGTTTTCGACCTGGGCATCGCCATGGCCACGATGGTCGCCGCCGGGCGCGTGCCGCCGGGGGCGGCCGCCGACGTGGTCCACCTCGGCGAGCTGGGGCTGGACGGAACGGTGCGGCCGGTCAACGGGGTGTTGCCGCTCGTGCTCGCGGCGGTGCGGGCCGGGCACCGGCGGGTGGTCGTGCCCTCCAGCAACGCGCGCGAGGCCGCGCTGGTGCCGGACGCGGACGTGTTGCCGGCGCACACCCTCGGGCAAGTGGTGGCCGCGCATGTGGCCTCCTCTCGGGGCGGGGCGCCACCCGTCGACCCTTGGGAGTTCGGTGACGCGGTCGGCGTGGCGCCGACCGACCTCGGGCCCGCCCCGCCGGATATACGCGACGTCGTCGGACAGGGCGAAGCGCGACTGGCGCTGGAGATCGCGGCGGCGGGAGGGCACCACCTGCTGATGGTGGGTCCGCCCGGCGCGGGCAAGACGATGCTCGCGGAGCGATTGCCGTCGCTGCTGCCGGAGCTGCCGATCGAACAAGCTCTGGAGACGACAGCCGTGCACTCGATCCTCGGGTTGCTCCCACCTGGGGCGCTGGTGCGTCGACCGCCGTTCGTGGCGCCGCACCACGGTGCGTCGATGGTCGCGATCATCGGTGGCGGCAGCGGGGCGATCCGGCCGGGCCTCATCAGCCAGGCCCATCGGGGGATTCTCTTCCTGGACGAGGCACCCGAGTTCAGAGGTCAGGTCCTGCAGTCGTTGCGCCAGCCGCTGGAGTGCGGCGAGGTGGTGGTGGCGCGTGCGCGCTCGTCGGTGCGTTACCCGAGTCGATTCCAGCTGGTGCTGGCCGCCAATCCGTGCCCGTGCGGTAACGGTCACGGCAAGGGGATGCGCTGCCGCTGCACCCCGCGGGCTCGCCGCGACTACCTGGCCCGTCTCGCGGGGCCGTTGCTGGATCGTGTCGACCTGCAGCTCCACGTGCCCGCGGTCACCCTCGTGGGCCTGGCGGGAGGGCCGGGGGAGGATAGCGCGACGGTGGCCGTGCGGGTCGCGGCGGCCCGGGAGGTGCAGCGCACGCGGTACGCGGGGGCGTCGTGGACGCTGAACGCCCACCTACCCGGGTCACAAACCCGGCGGGGACGGCACGCCCTGCGCCCCGAGGCCCGCGTCGACGTGGACCGGGCCCTGGATCGCGGCGCACTCACCCTGCGCGGCTACGACCGCGTCCTACGCATCGCGCGGACCGTGGCCGATCTCGCCGGGGGCAGCGCGGTGACCCGTGACGACGTCGGCCTGGCTCTCACGCTTCGCGCACACCAGAGTGCGTCATGACACCCCGAGGGACCCGCAGGACGCCCGGAGAAGGCGCGGCCCCGACCGGGCACCCGGTGGGGGGGCAACCCGCCCTCTGGCCACAGGCGCGGCCCGTGGCCGTCCGTACCGACGGCATCGTCGAGGGTCTGCGGCGCGCCGAGGACTGGGATGAACGCACGGCCCGCATTGCCTGGAGCCGCCTCGCCGAGCCCGCCGACCCGGTCGCGCTACGGCTCCTGTCGGTGCACGGCGCCGCGGCGCCGGCGCTCGCAGCGCTTTCCGAAGAGCCCCGGGCTTGCCGGGAAGCGTTCGCCCGTCGCTGGGACGCTCTCGACCTGCAGCGCGACCTGGAGCGTACCCGGCACTGCGGCGCCCGCATTCTGGTTCCCGATGACGACGAGTGGCCGAGCGGCGTGGACGACCTGACGGATCCCCCGTACTGCCTATGGGTCCGCGGTCCGCTCGACCTGCGGCGGGTGTGCGAGCGCTCCGTCGCGATCGTCGGTGCGCGGGCGGCCACCGCGTACGGGGAGCAACTCGCGGCCGAGATCGCGGCGGGGATGGGCGAGAGGAGCTTCGCCGTGGTCAGCGGCGCCGCGTTCGGCATCGACCGTGCCGCCCATCTCGGGGCGTTGGCGGTTCAGGCCCCGACGGTGGCCGTGCTCGCGGGCGGGGTCGACCGGCCGTACCCGCAGGCGCACACCGACCTGTTGGACAGGGTGGGGCGAACCGGCGCGGTCGTCAGCGAGATGCCGCCGGGCTCCCGCCCGCTGCGGCAGCGGTTCCTGCTGCGCAACCGCATCATCGCGGCCGCTACCCGCGGCACCCTCGTAGTCGAGGCTGGGTTGCGGTCCGGGTCGCGCAACACAGCGGGCACCGCCGCAGCGCTTGCGCGGGTCGTGATGGCCGTTCCCGGGCCGGTGACGTCGATGAGCTCTGCCGGCTGCCACGAGATGATCCGTTCCGGGATGGCGGTGCTGGTCACGGACGCGGCGGAGGTGGCCGAGGCGGTGGGGGAATATGGCTCGGAGCTGGCACCCGTGCGGCGCGACCCCGACCGACCCGAGGACGCGCTGGACGCGCACGAACAGCGCGTCCGTGACGCGTTGCCGGTGCGGGCCGGTCACCACGTGTCACGCCTGGCGTGCGACGCGGGCCTGCCGGAGACCACGGTGGGCGCCTGCTTGGGGCGGTTGGAGCTGATGGGGCTCGCCGAACGCGACGCGTGGGGATGGCGCCTGCGGCGATGAGGCTTCGCGCGGTGCCGTGCTCTCCCGCGTTGACGCCAGACAGCGGCGCGGCTTCTTGCCCGCAGCAGGTCGTTGGGCCACGGTGGTGTACGTGAGCGGGCAGCAGTGGGACGCTGCGCTCGAGGCGTTCGCATCGCACCTGCGCCTGGAGCGGGACCGTTCCGTGCATACGCTCCGTGCGTACCTGGGCGATCTGCGCGCCATCGCCGCGTACGCCGAGTCCCAGGAGATCCACGACCCGGGATCCTTACGGATCGGTGATCTGCGCCTCTGGCTGGGAGAACAGGCTGAGCGAGGGGTCGCCCGGACGACTCTCGCTCGCCGGACGGCTGCCGTCCGCACGTTTTTCGCGTGGGCCGCCAGGACTGGGCGCGTGGCGGAGGACCCGACCGAGCGGCTGACGGCCCCGCGGAGGCTGCGAACCCTGCCGGGGGTGCTCAAGGCCGGCCAGGCCACGGATCTGCTGTCCGTCGCAGCGGTGTCCGCCGACGACGCTGACCCGGTCCACGTGCGCAACGCGGCGATGCTGGAGCTGCTGTACGCGTCGGCGATGCGGGTCGGTGAGCTCGTCGGGCTCGACGTCGATGACGTGGACACCGACCAGCTCCTCGCGCGGGTTCTGGGTAAGGGGGGCCGCGAGCGGATGGTGCCGTTCGGGGTGCCGGCACGGGACGCGGTGCGGTCGTGGGTGACACGAGGCAGACCTCTCCTGGCGATGAGCGCGTCCGGGTCGGCGTTGTTCCTGGGTCGTCGAGGCGCGAGAGTCGATCCGCGGGAGGTGCGGCGCGTGGTCCACGGTCTGCTCAGGCACGTGCCCGACGCGCCGGATCTGGGGCCGCACGGACTGAGGCACAGCGCCGCGACTCACCTGCTCGAGGGCGGGGCAGACCTGCGGACGGTGCAGGAGTACCTCGGCCATGCCAGTCTGGGGACGACGCAGATCTACACGCATGTGTCTTCGGAACGGTTGAGGAGATCTTATGAGCAAGCCCACCCCCGGGCTTGACGTAGCGACGCAGCCCGGGGGCGAATTCACTCGTGGCCCCGCGTCGAGCAAGCCCGAGCGTGGGTCGGGTGCTCGCTCGCCGTCAGTCCGGGCGTTGGCGGCGGCGTCGCTGTGCGCGGCCATCGTTGGCATCGCCGGGGCACACGTGGGCGACGATCCGGTGAACGCGGCTCCTGGGCCTGGCGACGACGGCAGTTTCGCGACCGCGGCCGCGATCGCGGCACCGAGCCCCACCCGTGGGGCCACCTCGGGAGCGTCGCCGACCGTCACCGTCAGCGTCCCGCAACGGGGGGCCGGCACGACCCACGTCCTGTCCGTGCCCGGCCAGGACAGCGAGCGTTCCGGTCGCGCGGTCCGCTACACGGTCGAGGTCGAGGACGGCGCGGGGGTCGACGAGGCCGAGTTCGCTCGCACCGTCCGTGACGTCCTGACCGACCGGCGGGGTTGGGAACCGCAGGACGGCGTGCATTTCGTCAACGTCGACCCCTCCGCCGCGGCCGAGGGCGCCTCCGTCTGGACGCACATCACCCTCGCCACCCCTGACACGGTCGACCGACTGTGCGCGCCGTTGGACACCGGGGGGCAGGTGAGCTGCCGCAACGGCGATCGCGTGGCCCTCAACGCGGTCCGCTGGACCCAGGGCGTCAAGAGTTACGTCGATGATCTGGCGCACTACCGGATCTACATGATCAACCACGAAGTCGGTCACGCCATCGGCCACGGGCACGAGTCGTGTCCAGGAGCGGGCCAGGCCGCCCCCGTGATGTTGCAGCAGACGCTGGGCTTGCAGGGTTGCACCAAGTACCCCTGGGCGGTCCCGAACCAGAGCCTCTGAGGTGCTCCACTCGGGCTCCGTGTCCACGCGCTGACTGCAGCGGACGGCTAGGGCTAGGGCTAGTAGAGGGCTCACCGCAAGGGGAGAAGGATCGTCGGGCGAGCGCCCACGAGGGAGAGCGGATCCAGGTAGTTCTTTCCGCGGCGCGCGCCCCAATGCAGGCAGGCCGCGGGCGCACAGTGCCCGTCCGCCGACGCCAGCGTCCCGACGACCTGCGCGCGAGTCACGCTCATGCCGGTGTCAACGATGGCCGTCACCGGTTCGTACGTGGAACGCAGCCCGCCCGCGTGATCGATCGACAGCGCCGGCTTGCCCGCGACAACGCCCGCGAACACGACCACCCCGTCGTCGGCGGCGAGGACGTCAGCATCGGTCTCGATGGCGAGGTCGACCCCGCGGTGCCCGGGCAGCCACCGCTGCGCCGGCGGGTCGAAGCCGTGGACGACGCGAGGTGTGGGGTCCAACGGCCACGTCCACCGACCCCGAGGCGCGGTGCGGATCGTGCCAGCGCCTCCCGAAGCTGCGGCTCCCGGCGCTGTGGGCACGTCCGCATCCGGGACGTCGGG
>JBDTWM010000007.1:0-46014 GCA_040006675.1 Dermatophilaceae bacterium
GTCGCCGTCGCCGTCGCCGGCGGCGATCTCGGGATCGTGGGCAGGGTCGGGAGTGGGGTGGGGTGGCGGGCGGGAAGGGGCCTCGGGGGTCCGCGGCAGTCGACCGCGTTCCCCGAGAGCGGCCACGGCCGCGGCCCGGGCGGCAGACCCTTCGTCTTCGTCGACGGCCACGCCGCGCAGCGCCCTGTTCGTCACTGCACCCGGCACCAGGCCCAGCGTCTCGACCAGGGTCGCCCGACCGGCAGGTTCGGAGCACCGGCTCAGGCCTGCCTCGACGGCCGACCTGACGGCATCCCGATGCCGCGCAGACCAGTGCTGCAGGGTGCGCTGGGCGAGCATCCCGCGGAAGCCACCGGTCGCGATGAACTCGGTCAGCCGTGGCAGGGCGGAGCCGACGAATGGCCCGCGACCCAGCGCCCAGGCGACCTGGTCGTGCAGGTGCGGTGCGCTGTCTTCGAGCAGTCGGGCCAGCGTTTGCGCACTGGTCTGCGTGGCCACCGAGCCCAGGGCCAGGGTCGCGATCGCGGCCGTGAGCTGATCAGTGGGGTCATCGATGGCGGCCCGCAGCAACCTCACAGCCGTGCGCTCTCCCGCTGGGCCGGCGGCGGCATCGGCGGCGGCCGCCGCATCGAGCCGGGGGCCTCGCTGCATCGCCTCGAGCAAAGTGGGCGCCGACCGCACCGCGTCGAGGGCGATTCGGGTTGCTTCCGCCGTCATCGCCCAGTCACCCCACGAGGACGTTCGCGAAGACCTGCCACGCCAGCAAGCTCTTCGCCACGAGACTGAGGACGATGTAGGTGCGCTCGCCGGTCAGGTAGTCCCGCCAGCGGCCGACCTGCTTGTACTGGAGCCACTGGTTGATGGCGAAGCTGTTGAAGAACACGAAGAGCGAGACGATGATCCCGTACACGAATCCGGGCGGGCCGGGGCCATCCTTGACGGCCACGTTGACGAACAGGTACGCCGCGGCTGCCAGCCACGGGCCGATCCCGGCGACACAGCCGAACCAGAAGGGCGTCCACCAGGCGCGTTCCCCACGGACCGGATGCCCGTTCTTGCCGTGCATCAAGCCGTTGTTGGACATCTCCATCAGCCAGCCGAACAGGATCATCGAGGCGTTGGCGACGCCGAGCCCAATGAGCGCCGCGATGTCGGAAATCCCCAGCACCAGGCTGATCAGGATGATCATCAACGTCGAGGAGAGGCTGTACTCCACCCAACGGAAGCGGTTGCGTCCCTTCGACAACTCATCGATGTAGCGCGTGAAGCCCCACGGCGAGGCGATCAGGAAGTGGAAGAACGCCGAGAGGAACAAGAAGGAGGCGGTCACCACTCCCAGCGGAACATCGAACACGAGGTTCGTGACGCCCTGAGAGAGCGGTGTTCCGGGCGGGCCGCCCAGGGCAAAGGTGGACACCGGCAGCGTGAAGTCGTTACTGAGGGCGACCATGGCTGAGCCGGACACCAAGTGCAGTAGTCCCATGACCACGTTGAAAATCCGCAGACGATTGGCGGTGCCTTTCCCCACATCGACGGTTCGGGTGTGCAGGTCCAAGGGGTAGGCGCTCATGCCGCAGTGTTTCACTCCTCGGGAGATGCCACGCGCCACGACCGTCGTTCGACCGTGAACGGTCGCGAGGAGGGAGCGGAGGGGGCCGCCATCAGCGCTGCGGTGGCACGAGCGGTGCCACTGTGCGGGAGCACGCACTCGCGGCAGTCGTGTCGCCGGAGCGCGCGGGCTCAGGTGGGAAGCATGCGCAACAGGGTGCCGGCGCCGACCGTACGAGCTCCGAGAGCCTCCACCCGTGATCGCAACGCGCGATCGGAGGTGACCACGGTGACATCCAGGGATGGCGCCAGGTCCGCCACGACGTCCACGATCGCCTGGTCGCCGTCGCGGGTGGCGCGGAACAGGCGCAGGGAGCCGGGAGAGTACGCGTGCAGGGGGGGCGGCTCGGTGGCCCCACGGGCCTGCCCCTCCACCACCGCGACGATCTGCGGCCACAGGTGCCAGGCGTCGTCGAGGCCGAACAGCGCCCCGGGGACGCTCGCGGGGGCCAGCGCGGCGATCTGGCCGATCAGCCGCTGCGCCGCAGCCGCGCGATCCTTCCACCATCCGTCCGGACGCGAACCCATCACGTTGGCCACGTCCACCACGAGCACCGCCGGCCGCTCCAGCCGGGCCCGCAGCGCCGGCCACATCCGCTCCAGGCCGGGATGCAGCGTCAGGCCCTGCACCAGCGGCAACGACACCCACGCCAGCGCCTCGCTCTCGGGGTCGCCGATCACGGGCTGAAACGGTGTGACCACATCGGTCAGCACGGTGGTGTAGCTCCAGTAGCCGACGTCGAAGCGGTGCGCTCCGGTCACCACGACCGCGTCGCCGGGGACCCCCGCCTCCTCGCCGGCCTCTCGCACGGCCGCCGAGATCGCGTCCTCACCGGTGTGCCGGGCGCCGCCCGGCAGGCCCCAGGTGCCGCCGTGGTCGCTCCACGAGACGCGATGCTGCATCAGAACGCCGCGTTGCGGGTCGTAGGCGAGCAGTCCCGCCGCGCCGCCGCGACCCCAGAACCGTCCTTCCGGACCGCTCGTCCACGCGTCGGCGGGGTCGCGCGGGCCGAGCGGGCGGCGGGGTTCGGCGGCAGACACCTCGCCATCGTGACACGCGTCCGATGACCGGTCGGGAAACCCGAGACGGTGCGGGTGGTGCGCGTCGTTGCCGCGTCAGCGCTCGGCGGCGGCCGATTGACGGGAGCCGGTCCACACGTCGCCGGACAACGCCCGTGGCAGGAGCGCGTTGTCCGTCGCGACGAACACCGGGTCGGCGCCGCCGCGCAGCTGGCGCTCGTAGTCGCGTAGCAGCGCGCCGACCCAGCCGGAAAGCACGATCAGCCCGATCAGGTTCACGATGGTGATCAGCGCCATCGCGGTGTCCATGAACACCCACACGGTCGTGAGCGCCTGCACCGACCCGATCCCGGTCGTCGCCACGGTGACGGCCGCGAGCAGCCAGTGAGCTCGGCCCTGACCCGTCAAGAAGTCGACGTTGACCTGGGCGTACGCGTACGCCCCGAGGATCGAGGAGAACCCGAAGAAAAAGATCATGATGGTCATCGGCCAGACCATCCCGGAGCCGAGCTGGTGGGTGACCGCGTTCGTGGTCAGCTCCGCTGCGCTCTTACGCTCGGTCACGCCCGGCTGGTAGACCGCCGGGCCGGTCGACAGGATGATGAACGCCGTCGCCGTGCAGATGATGATCGAGTCGACGAACACCCCGAGGCTCTGGATGAACCCTTGATGCACCGGGTGCGCGACGGTCGCGGTCGCCGCCGCATTGGGGTTGGTGCCCATGCCGGCCTCGTTGGTGAACAGGCCCCGCTGCGCGCCGTTGAGCAGCGCCGCCACAACGCCGCCGCCGACGCCCGCCAGCCCGGCCCGGAGCCCGAACGCACCCGCGAGGATGTCCGACAGGAACGCCGGGGCGCTGCCGATGTTCATGCCCACGACGACGAGCGCGATGAGCAGGTAGGCGACGGCCATCAGCGGGGTCATGATCTCGGCGGCTCGGGCGACACCCCGGATGCCGGCGAACACCACGGCGGCCGTCAGCGCCATCAGGACGAGTGCGCTGACCCACGTCGGCACTCCGTGCCCGCTGTCCAGGGCGACGGCGATCGTGTTGGCCTGGACCATCGGCATCGCGATGACCATCGCGAAGATCAGCAGCACCGCGAACAGCACGCCCCAAGAGCGCGAGCGCAGGCCGACGGTCAGGTAATACGCGGGACCGCCCCGGTACGTCCCATCCGACCAGCGCACCTTGAACACCTGGGCCAGCGTTGCCTCGGTGAAGGACGTCGCCATCCCCACCGCCGCCACCACCCACATCCACAAGATGGCGCCCGGGCCGCCGAGGATCAGCGCGAGGGCGACGCCGGTGATGTTGCCGATCCCGATGCGGGTGGCCATCCCGATCGCGAACGCCTGGAACGAACTGATTCCACCCTCCGCGCCGCGCCGGGAGCGCAGCGTGTACTGGATCATCCGGCCGAAGTGCCGCACCTGCACGCATCGGGTGCGCACCGTGAAGATCACGCCGCCCCCGAGGAGGAGCCCGATCAAGCCGTACGTGTACAGCGTCCCGTTGAGGGCGTCGAGTCTGCCGATCAGATCGTCGGTCACGGGAGAGTCCTTTGCGGGTGGGGGTGCACGTCGGCACGAAGTGCGTCGGCAGGTGGAACGGCGCATCGGCGGGTGGGCGGTATCGGCGGGTCGACCGACACGAGGATTCGTCCGGCAACTTACTGCCTGCCCGGCTGGGCGTGGGGGACCGGCCCGCGGTCACAGCGCGCCCCCTCGGTGTCGTCGCCGGCCGGTTGATTCTCAGACCGCGACGCCGCTGCGACGATGCCGATGCGATACTTCAGGCGCCCGATCGTGCCGACGTTGGGACTTCCACGCGCCGCACGGGCCCGTCGTGACGAGAGCTGTGATGCCCCTTCGCCGCCAGGATGTCGTCCAGCAGGCGCTCGAGCTGCTCGACGACGTCGGGTTTCCGGACCTGACGATGCGGCGCCTCGCGAGCGCGTTGGGCGTCCAACCGGGCGCGCTGTATTGGCACGTCGAGAACAAGCAGAGCCTGCTGGCCGCTGTCGCGGAGGCAATCCTGGCGCAGGTCGGGCCGGTGCCCCCACATGCGCCATGGCCGGAGCGGTTGCGCGCCTGGGCCGACCAGCTGCGGCAGGCGCTGTGCCGGTATCGCGATGGGGCCGAGGTGGTCGCGTCCGTGCTGGCGACGCGGACAGCGAGCGTCGATCCGGCCGCGCAGGCGGCCGAGATCCTGCGGGGAGCCGGGATGCCGCGCGCGCAGGCCCGGATCGCCGGAGTGAACCTGCTGCATTTCGTGCTCGGGCACAGCGTGGACGTCCAAGGCCACGCGTTCATGGTCCAGTTCGGGGTCGCCGACACCGAAGATGAGCAGTCGGCGGCGGACGTGTTCGCGGCCGGCCTCGACGTCTGGCTGGCGGGCCTGGCCGCCTTCGACGTCCTCGGCTCGGATGACCGCCGCGTCGTGATCGGAGGATCACCGGAGCCGAGCTCAGGCCGCCCGGCGGCAGACACCCCGCCGCCGTCGTGAGACTTTCGAAGCCGGCGCGTCCGCCCCGTGAAGTGCGCTGACCGTGCCTACGACACAGCGCCCTAGGGAGGATAAGCTGTGATGGAGGGCACAGGGTGTTCTGGGCGCCGTTCCACGGCGACGTGCGGACGCGACAGCGCGCCACATAAAGAGGGAAGAGGTCAGGTTTCTTGTACACGATTGTCAAGCGACAGCAATTCTCGGACGCGACCTTCCTGTGGGAGGTGGAGGCGCCCGACATCGCCTCGTCCGCGCAGCCGGGACACTTCGTGATGCTGCGTCTGCACGAGGGGTCCGAACGGATCCCGCTGACGGTGGCCGACTTCGACCGGGAGCGCGGCACGATCACGCTGGTGATCCAGGCGCTGGGCAAGACGACGCAGGAGATGCGCGACCGATACAAGGAGGGGGACACGTTCCTCGACTTCGTCGGGCCGCTCGGCCTGCCCCAGCACGTAGAGAACCTCGGCCATGTGGTGCTGGTCGGCGGCGGCCTGGGCGTCGCCCCGGTCTACCCCCAGTTGCGCGCCTTCAAGGCGGCCGGCAACAAGACCACCGGCATCATCGGGTTCCGCACCAAGGACCTGGTGTTCTGGGAGGAGCAGTTCGGCGCGTATTGCGACGAGTTGATCGTCTGCACGGACGACGGCAGTTACGGCCGACCGGGATTCGTGACCAGCGCCCTGCGTGATGTCGTCGACAACGAGCATCCCGACCTGGTCGTGGCCATCGGCCCGATGCCGATGATGCGCGCCTGCGTCGAGGAGACGCGCCCGTCGGGTACCACGACGATGGTCTCGCTGAACTCGATCATGGTCGACGGCACCGGCATGTGCGGGTCGTGCCGGGTCACCGTCGACGGTGAGGTCAAGTTCGCCTGCGTCGACGGCCCGGACTTCGATGGCCACAAGGTCGACTTCGGCGAACTCATGACCCGCCAGTCCCGATTCAAGGGCCAAGAGCAGGCGGCAGCGGAGAGCTACGGCACGCGCTGCAACGTCGAGAAGCAGCTCTTCGAGTTGGGCGAGCGCGGCTACAAGAAGGCCACCGCGGTCGACCCCCTGCAGACGCCGATGCCGGAGGCCAACGCGCGCATCCGCGCCACCAACTTCCAGGAGGTGAACCTCGGCTACGGGATGGCCGAGGCGTTCGCTGAGGCGGATCGCTGCATCCAGTGCAAGAACCCGAAGTGCATCGCCGGGTGCCCGGTGTCGATCGACATCCCGCGCTTCATCCGGCACGTGCTGGTCCAAGACCTCGACGGCGCGCTGGAGGTCATCAACGAGTCCAACCTGTTCCCCTCGATCTGCGGTCGAGTCTGCCCGCAGGAGAACCAGTGCGAGAGCCAGTGCATCATCAAGAACGAGAAGCGCGGCCGGGAGGCCGTCGGCATCGGCCGGCTGGAGAGGTTCGTCGGTGACAACGCGGTCGCGCGCAAGAACACGCCGCCGTCGTTCGCCGGGCAGCTCGGCAGGGTCGCGATCATCGGGTCTGGGCCGTCGGGCCTGGCCGCGGCGGCGGACCTGGCCAAGGCGGGCGCGGACGTCATCGTGTACGAGGCGCTGCACATCGTCGGAGGCGTTCTCCAGTACGGCATCCCGAGCTTCCGCCTGCCGCGCGACATCATCTCCCGCGAGGTGCAGGGCCTGCGCGACCTGGGCGTGAAGTTCGACACCAACAAGGTGGTCGGCAAGACGTTCACGATCGACCAGCTCATGCAGGACCGCGGGTTTGATGCCGTGTACGTGGCCAGCGGGGCGGGTGCCCCGAGCTTCCTGGGCATCCCCGGGGAGAACGCCGGTCAGGTGCTGTCGGCGAACGAGTTCCTCACCCGCATCAACCTGATGGGCGGCGACAAGTTCCCGTTCCTGGACACCCCGGTCGCGGAGTCCCGGTCCGTGGTCGTCATCGGCGCGGGCAACACCGCGATGGACTGCCTGCGGGTCGCCAAGCGCGTCGGCGTGCCTCTCGTGACGTGCGTCTACCGCCGCTCCGAGGCGGAGGCTCCGGCGCGTCTCGAGGAGCTCCGCCACGCGAAGGAAGAAGGCATCGCGTTCCGCTTCCTGCACGCGCCGATCGAGATCTACCTCGACGACGCGGGCAGCGTGCGCGGTATGAAGACCGAGGTCATGGAGCTCGGTGAGCCCGACGAGCGGGGACGTCGCCGCCCGGTGGGGATGGGCGTGTTCGAGGACATCGAGTGCGACACCGTGATCTACGCACTCGGGACGAACCCGAACCCGATCATCGGGCGGTCCCAGCCGGACCTGCAGCTCAACAAGTGGGGCAATATCGTCGCCGAGCCCGACACGCAGGCCACCAACCTGCCGGGCGTGTTCGCCGGCGGTGACATCGTCACGGGTGGCGCGACCGTCATCCTCGCGATGGGTGCGGGTCGCCGGGCGGCCCAGGCGATCGGCGCATACCTCGCGTCCGGGTCGGAGCACTCCGAGCGTGCCTGGCCGGTGACGGCCGAGGTGGCCCAGGGATTCGTCTCGCCGTACGTGCGGGCAGAAGTGAAGGAGGACGTCATGGTCGGAGTAGGTGCCCGTCAGGGCGGCGCGACGGTGCACGCGCCTGGCACCGGTGACGCGCCGCTGTCAGGGGAGGCCGCCGTGTCGGATCCGAAGGCTCGGTCCGCCGCGAGCGAGTCCCGGCCTCCCTCGCCCACTCCCGTGGACGAGGGCGCGTCGGAGGCGGGCTTGGTCTGTCCGAAGTGTCACCAGCCGATCGACGGTGAGGAGCAGTACATCTGCTGCGCCGGCGAGACACTGCGGTGGCGGTGCGAATCCTGCGGCAAGGTCTCGGAAGGGTTCGCGTTCCCGTACGGCCAGTGCCCGGTATGTCAGGGCGCGTTGGTGCGCGACGCGGGTGCGGGCGAGATCGACGAGGACAACGAGCGCGCCATGGAGGCGATCCGGACGGCGTTCGAGATCGAGCTCGGCGGTCGCGCGTACTACCGCACGGCCGCGAAGGAAACGACCGATCCGATCCTGACGGATCTGTTCAGCCGCATGTCGGAGATGGAGGAGGAGCACCTGGCCACCCTCCAGCGGCGTTACCACGCGGACGTCCCGGAGCCGTCGCCCGACTTCGAGACGACCCGCGCCGCGATCTTTGCCGGTCTGGAGCACCGCCCGGAGGACCCGGCGAACCTGCTGCGGGTCGCGATCGGCTTCGAGCAGCGGGCGGTCGACTTCTTCAGTCGGCACGTCGAGGAATGCCCGGCGGGATCGGTCGAGCGCGAGCTCTACCAGGAGCTGGCCGCCGAGGAGCGCGAGCACGTGGAGTTGCTGGAGCTGGAGCTGGAGCGATTCCAGGCCGGCCAGGGAGGCATCCTGTAGTTCAGGCTGCGGATCGCACGCGTGAGGGCCCGGCGGGGCGCGTCCCCGCCGGGCCCTCACGCGTCGTCGGTCTCAGCCTGGGGGGTGGCAGCGTTCGACGAAGCGGTGTGGGGACGCGGGGGGGTTGACGAGCGTCCGCGGTCACCGGGCGTCGTGACCAGTGCGAAGAAACGGCCCGCGACCCCGGCCCACGGCGCGGCGTGCCGGCCCTGGGCTTCGGCGGCGAGGACGATGGCGGCGCGCTGATCGACCTCGCTAGGAGTGGCCGGTTCGATGGGGCCCCACCGCGCGATCATCGGCGCGTCGGCTTCCGGGTGTCCTTGGAATCCCCAAGCGCGCCGGGCGAACCGGATGATCTGGATCTGCCCCCACCGGTCTCGTGCGAGCACGACCGAGCCTCCCGGCGCCTCGCTGATGACGTCGTTGTTGAACTGAATCCACCGGTCGCCCTGCCGCAGCCCTGCCGTCAACAGATCCTCGGCGGCCTCGAGGGTCGGGGTCACCGCCTCGACGCCGAAGTCCTTCACGTACGGATGCGGGGCCACGCGCCCGCCGAGGGCCAGTCCGGCGAGCTGGTAGCCGAGGGACACCCCGAGGAAGGGGATCTCGTGGAGCACGGACTGGATGACCAGAGACTTGGCCGTCACGAGCCAGGGATGGCGCACATCGTCGTAGACCCCCCGCTGGCCGCCCAAGACGATGAGGCCGCCGTGGTCCCACAGCGACGCGGGCAGGGTATCCCCGCGGTGGCATTCCCGGACGTCCAGGATCACCCCCGCTTCAGCGGCCCAGCCTAGGAGGCGTCCAGGCGGGCACGCAGGCTCGTGCTGAACCACGAGGACCGGCAGGCGGGGCATGCCAAAAGGCTAGGGACTCACCCCGCCGTCGTCCCCGCTCGTCGCGCAGATCGGTCGGGACAGACTTTCACTCGCTGTTCAAGAGTTAATACTTGGGTATAAACAGTATGACAAAACAGCAGGTACATGCATTGCGAACAAGAAGTGTGAAGTCGGGCAGCTGTGGCGGCGCTCCTGAGCGGTGCTGCGGGGTGGGCGCCGAGGCCCCTGGTCGTCTGGCGGTCGCACGAGCGCGGGCATCGCGACGAGTGCTACCTCGCCGAAGGCGCCGGCGCGTTCCGTGTTTCGATTCGCCCGGGACGCGCTCCGGTGGATTCCGGCGCGAAAAGCCTTGCGAACCCAGGGGGAGCGTCGATAAGGAGTGCGGAGCGTGGTGGGCGGCGGAGGAGGGGCCGCCGCCCGCCACGCCCGCTCAAGCCACGCGGCGCCGACGCGGGCCGATCGCGAGGAGACCCCTTCGCGCAGGCTCGACGCCGGACACCGATGGGACAGACGAGACGCCCGGGAGCGATGCTCCCGGGCGTCTCGTCTGTCTCGGTCGATGGGTCACTGTTGGTGCAGGTACTCCTGAAGATGGGTCGCCTCGTCCTGAAGCATCTGGATCCGGAACTTGACGACGTCGCCGATGCTCACGAGACCGACGATCTTGCCGTCCCGGACCACGGGGACGTGCCGGATGCGTAGATCGGTCATCTCGTTGGCCAGATCCACGACCGTGGTCTCGGGCGTGACCGTGTGCACGGTGGCGGTCATGATGTCGCGTACCGGCGCGGACAACAGCTCGGGCACGTGAGCGAGGTGGCGTACGATGTCGCGCTCACTGACGATGCCGGCGATCCGCTCCCCGTCCTCGCTCACGACGACGGCGCCGATGCTGCGGCTCGCGAGCAGCTTGAGCAGTCCGAGCACGTCCTGGTCGGGACGGATGGTGACGACGGTGTAGTCGCCCTTGGAAGAGAGCACGTCAGCGATACGCATGGCGAGACGGTAGAGCTTAGGTACACCTACGTGCAACGTGCCTGTCCGATGCGTGGACACAGGGTCCAGGACCGCCCTGCGAGCCGGTCTCGCTGGCTCCCAACCCGGGCCGCGACGTCCGGATCAGGGCACAGCCATCGTCGACGGCGCATCCTCCAACGCGCCGCTCTCCTGCCGTTCCGTGCGCTCCTGAGGGCCGATACGCATCCCGTAGAACGAGCGGTGCACAAAGAACAACGACACCAGAAAAAACGCCCCGGCGAGGATGCTCGTCACGGTATGCGAGCCGGACTGCTCGGCCATCTGTACGGCGAGCTCCACCGCCAGGAGGCCGAAGAGGGTCGTGAACTTGATGACCGGGTTGAGCGCGACGGACGAGGTGTCCTTGTAGGGGTCCCCCACGGTGTCACCGATGATCGTCGCGTCATGCAGGGCGGTGCCCTTGGCGTGCAGGTCGACCTCGACGATCTTCTTGGCATTGTCCCAGGCGCCGCCCGCGTTCGCCATGAAGATCGCCTGGTAGAGGCCGAACATCGCGATGGAGATCAGGTAGCCGATGAAGAAGAACGGCTCCAGGAACGCGAAGGCCAGCGTCGAGAAGAACACCCCCAGGAAGATGTTGAGCATCCCCTGCTGGGCGTACTGCGTGCAGATCTCCACGACCTTGCGGGAGTCCGCGACGCTGGCCCTCGTCGCCTGACCGTCGAGCTGGATGTTCTCCTTGATGAACTCGACCGCGCGGTAGGCGCCCGTGGTGACCGCCTGGATCGAGGCGCCGGTGAACCAGTAGATGACCGAGCCGCCCGTGATGAGCCCGAGCAGGAACGGCGGGTGCATGAGGGAGATGTTGACCATCTCCTCGGAGCGTCCACCGGTGAGCGTCATGATGATCGAGAAGATCAGCGTCGTGACACCGACGACGGCCGTGCCGATCAGTACCGGCTTGGCGGTCGCCTTGAACGTGTTGCCCGCCCCGTCGTTCTCCTCGAGCAACTCCTTGGCCCTCTCCCACTCCGCGTCGATGCCGAAGTCGCGCTTCAGCTCCTGGGCGACGCCGGGAATGTCCTCGATCATGGACAGTTCGTAGACGGACTGCGCGTTGTCGGTCACCGGCCCGTACGAGTCGACCGCGATGGTGACCGGCCCCATCCCGAGGAACCCGAACGCCACGAGTCCGAACGCGAACACGGCGGGGGCGATCATGAGGCTGGCCAAGCCGAGCGTGGACACCCCGTACGCGGCGCCCATGAGCGCGATGATCGCCATCCCGAGCCAGTACGCGGAGAAGTTGCCCGCGACCAGGCCCGAAAGGATGCCGAGGCTGGCGCCACCTTGACGGGCCGAGATCACGACCTCGCGGACGTGCCGTGAACGAGTCGAGGTGAACACCTTGACCAGCTCGGGGATGAGGGCACCGGCGACGGTCCCGCAGGAGATGATCAGCGACAGCTTCCACCACAGGCTGGAATCGGACAGCTGCCCGAGGAGGAGGTAGGAGGTGAGCACGGTGAACGCGACGCAGGCCATGGACGTGATCCAGACCAGCGAGGTCAGCGGCGACTCGAAGTTCATCCGGCGGGCGTGCTCGAATCGGTGGCGAGAGACGGCGGCGTTGACGAAGTAGGAGGCCACGGAAGCGATCACCATGACCGCCCGGATGACGAAGAGCCACACGAGCAGCGTGACCTGCAGCGTCGGGTCTGGCACAGCCACCAGGATGAACACGATGAGCGCGACGCCGGTGACGCCGTACGTCTCGAATCCGTCGGCGGAGGGTCCGACCGAGTCTCCCGCGTTGTCACCGGTGCAGTCGGCGATGACACCAGGGTTGCGAGCGTCATCCTCCTTGATCTTGAAGACGATCTTCATGAGGTCCGAACCGATGTCGGCGATCTTGGTGAAGATGCCACCGGCGATCCGCAACACGCTCGCGCCGAGCGATTCCCCGATCGCGAAGCCGATGAAGCAGGACCCGGCGATCTCGCCGGGCACCGCCAGCATGATGAACAGCATCATGAACAGCTCCACGCTGATCAGGACCATGCCGATGCTCATGCCGGACTTCAACGGGATGACGAAGAGGGGGAACGGGCGGCCGCCGAGCGCCGCGTGCGAGGTACGGCTGTTGGCGAACGTGTTGACCCGGATGCCGAACCACGCCACCGCGTACGACCCGGCCATCCCGACCATGCTGAACGCCAGCACGAGGAACACCCGGTCGGCCTCGTAGCCCATCAGCGCGCCGAAGTAGACGCCGATGACCACCGCGATGAAGACCCACAGGATGAGGAGGAACTTGCCTTGCTGCACGAGGTACGCCTTGCACGTCTCATAGATCAGCTCCGAGATCTCCCGCATCGAGGAGTGCACGGGCATGCGCTGCAGCTGCCGGTACGCCGTGAAACCGAACGCGAGGCCGAGGACGCACACGACCATGCTGACCATCAGCAGGGTGCGGCCCCCGACGGTGCCGTCGAAGAACTTCGCCAGGTCGAGGTCAGGCAACTCCAGGGACGCCTCGCCGGCGGACGGAAGTGGCCCGTGCGCGAGTGCGCCGGTGGCCCAGGCGGTAGGGAAGAGCGGCAGGGGCAGCATCACGATCCGTTTCTCGCTGGCGAGGGAAGTGCGGGCACGCCCGCAGACTTCTCGGGCGAGGCGTCCGCAGTGACGTCGAATCCCGGCGCACAGCATGGCGCCGGGGACGTGTCGAACTCGGGCACTGCCGCGTGACCAGGGCGAACGACCTGCTCAAGCGGGACGTTCACGCCGGGACGGCGGCTTCATCTTAGGCCCGATGGTGTCGCTTCCCCGCAGCGGCCCACCCGCCCCGCCCTGGCTCGCGGCCTCAACGCACTCCCGGGTCGGGACCGACGCGGCTCTGTGTACGCCCTGCTCCCCTAGAGTGCGCAGGGTGCTCAGGGTGGAGGTTGTGGCTGCCGCGATCGTGGACGAGCTCGACCGACCGCGACGGTTGCTCGCCGCCCGCCGGACCGCCCCGGAGTCCCTGGCGGGGGGCTGGGAGGTGCCTGGAGGCAAGGTCGAACCCGGGGAGGATCCGGCGTGCGCGTTGCACCGGGAGATCGCTGAGGAACTAGGCGTGGGCGTGAGGCTCGGCCAGGGCATCCGCGGGCCGCTGCCGGAGGGCGCCTTCGACCTCGGTGGTGGAGTTCGGATGCGAGTCTGGCTCGCGGAGCTGGTGGGCGGGGAGCCCGCGCCGTTGGCCGATCACGACGCGCTGCGCTGGCTGGACGCCCGAGAACTGTATTCCGTGTCCTGGCTCGCCGCCGACCTCCCGGTGGTGCGTGAGGTCGCCGTCCGCTTCGCGCGGGCACGGTGCGCCCACCGTGTCCGGAAGCCTCCGACCCTCGGCCCCTGACGTTCGCCCCGCCCCCCTACCATCCTCGGAGCGGGGGAGCGGTACGCAGTGGGCGTGGTCGGGAGCACCCGTACGGGCTGAGACAATGGCAGTCGTGTCTTCCACCAGCCAGACCGCCACCCGAGCCGACATCCGCAACGTCGCCATCGTGGCGCACGTCGACCACGGCAAGACCACCCTCGTCGACAAGATGCTCCTCCAGGGCGGAGCCCTGGGCGCGGCGCACCGCGGCGACGCGGCCGCCCTCGACCGCGTCATGGATTCGGGGGACTTGGAGCGTGAGAAGGGCATCACGATCCTGGCGAAGAACACCGCGATCCACTACACCGGCCCCTCCGCCCACCGGGCCGGCTGCGACCACGGGGTCACGATCAACATCATCGACACCCCCGGGCACGCCGACTTCGGCGGCGAGGTCGAGCGCGGCCTGTCCATGGTGGACGGGGTCGTCCTCCTGGTGGACGCGTCCGAGGGGCCGCTGCCACAGACCCGGTTCGTGCTGCGTAAGGCGCTCGCGGCGCGGCTGCCCGTCGTGCTGTGCATCAACAAGGTGGACCGCCCTGACAGCCGGATCGCCGAGGTCGAGGACGAGGTGTACGAGCTGTTCATGGACCTGCTCGAAGGCCCCGACGACGATCGACAGCGCGACGAGGCCCTGGACTTCCCGATCGTGTACGCCTCGGCCAAGACCGGCCGCGCGTCGCTCACCCGGCCGCTCGACGGGACTCTGCCCGACAGCGCCGACCTTGAGCCGCTGTTCGCCACGATCATGGCGACCGTGCCGGCACCGACGTACGATCCGGCCGCGCCCCTGCAGGCTCATGTCACGAACCTGGACTCCTCCAGCTTCCTCGGCCGGCTGGCGCTGTTGCGGGTGCGCAACGGCGAGATCCGCAAGGGCCAGCAGGTCGCGTGGTGCCGCCGCGACGGCAGCGTCTCGACCGTCAAGGTCACGGAGCTGCTGGTCACCGAAGGGTTGGAACGCACCCCGCTCGACGCCGGCCGCAGCGCCGCGCCGGGGGACATCATCGCGATCGCGGGCATCCCGCAGATCATGATCGGTGAGACCCTCGCCGACGTGGCCGACCCGCGGCCGCTGCCGCTCATCACCGTGGACGAGCCCGCCATCTCCATGACGATCGGCACCAACACCTCACCGATGGTCGGCCGGGTGCGCGGGTCAAAGCTCACCGCCCGCCTGGTCAAGGATCGCCTCGACCGGGAACTGGTCGGCAACGTGTCGCTGAGGATCCTGCCCACGGCCCGTCCCGACACCTGGGAGGTGCAGGGACGCGGCGAGCTGGCGCTGGCGATCCTCGTGGAGCAGATGCGCCGGGAGGGTTACGAGCTGACGGTCGGCAAGCCTCAGGTGGTCACTCGCACCGTGGACGGCAAGCTCGAGGAGCCGGTGGAGCACCTGACCATCGACGTGCCGGAGGAGTACCTGGGCGACGTGACCCAGATTCTCGCCACCCGCAAGGGCCGCATGACGCAGATGGTCAACCACGGCACGGGGTGGGTGCGGATGGAGTTCGCGGTGCCCGCACGGGGGCTGATCGGCTTCCGCGCGGAGTTCCTCACCACGACCCGCGGTACGGGGGTGGCATACCACGTGTTCGACGGGTACGAGCCGTGGTTCGGGCCGATCACCACGCGGGTGACCGGGTCCCTCGTCGCGGACCGGTCCGGCGCCGCCACCACGTACGCCATGTTCAACCTGCAAGAGCGCGGCACCCTGTTCGTGGAGCCGACCACCGTGGTCTACGAGGGGATGATCGTCGGGGAGAACTCCCGCGCCGACGACATGGACGTCAACATCACCAAGGAGCGCAAGCTCACGAACGTACGCTCCTCCACCGCGGAGGTGCTCGAACGGCTCGTCCCGCCGCGGCGTCTATCGCTGGAGCAGAGCCTCGAGTTCTGTCGCGAGGACGAGTGCGTCGAGGTGACGCCCGAGGCGGTCAGGCTGCGCAAGGTGGAGTTGCACGCCAGCGATCGCGCCAGGGTCGCCGCCCGCGCCCGCGCGGAATCCAAGCGCGCCTGACCGGCAACCCTTCTCCGCGCCGGCCCGGACTCCTGGGTAGCGTGGGCCACGTAGACACACCGCTGCTCCTGATGTCGAAGCACACCCTTGCCCTTGGAGGACGTCATGTCTCAGGTCGACACCCAGGCTCTGTCCGTCGCCGCGCAGGCGGCCCGCGCCCGGTACGAGGCGTACGTCGCTGCGGGGTTGAAGCTCGACATCACCCGCGGGAAGCCATGCGCCGCCCAGTTGGACCTGTCCGAGGGCATCCTGAACCTGCCCGGCGAGGGCGACCACGCGACGAACGCCGAGGGTGACCTACGCAACTACGGCGGGGCGCCGAAGGGCCTGGCCGCCCTGCGGGAGATCTTCGCGCCGCTGATCGACGTGCCCGCCGACCAGATCGTGGCCCGCGGCAACTCCTCCCTCGCGTTGATGCACCAGTGCGTGGCGAGTTCGTTTTTTCACGCGCCGCCCGGCGGCGAGGGGGCTTCGTGGCTGGGCCAGCAGGTGACGTTCCTCGCGCCGTCGCCCGGGTACGACCGGCACTTCTCGGTGTGCACCGAACTCGGAGTGGGGCTGCAGGTCATCGGGATGACCGACGACGGCCCCGACATGGACGAGGTCGAGCGCATCGTCGCTGCGGACGCGTCGGTCAAGGGGATCTGGTGCGTGCCTAAATACAGCAACCCGACCGGGGCCACGTATTCACCCGAGACGGTACGGCGCCTGGCCTCAATGCCGACGGCAGCGCCCGACTTCCGGATCTACTGGGACAACGCGTATGCGATCCACCATCTTGGCGAGCGGCACGACGAGCTGGACTCGATCCTGGCGGCCTGTGAGGCGTCGGGGAGCGTGGACCGCGCCTTCGTCTTCGCCTCGACCTCGAAGGTGACCTTCGCGGGCGCGGGCGTGTCGTTCTTCGGGTCATCCCCGGCCAACGTCGCCTGGTTCCTCGCCCGGGACGCGATGCGGACGATCGGTCCCGACAAGCTCAACCAGCTGCGGCACGTGCGCTTCTTCGCGTCCAGCGACGGCGTGATCGCGCACATGGACAGGCACCGCGAGATCCTGGCGCCCAAGTTCGCGGCGGTGGACCAAGCGCTGACGGCGGACCTCCGGACGCTCGGTATCGCGCGGTGGAGCCACCCGCGCGGCGGGTATTTCGTGAGCCTCGACGTCGTGCCGGGCACGGCGACGCGGGTGGTCGAGCTCGCCAAGGCGGCGGGCGTGGCGCTGACGCCGGCGGGCGCGACCTACCCCGGCGGGGACGACCCGCGTGATGAGAACATCCGCATCGCGCCGACGTTCCCGACCCTGGAGGAGTTGGAGCCGGCGCTGGCGGTGCTGACCACCTGCGTGATCCTCGCCGCCGCCGAACAGCTCGGCTGAGGGGCGTCGGTGACGCAGGAGGCCGGGGGCGCGGACAGCGGCGCGGGGCAGCTGGCACCCCTGCGCGACCTGTTGCGCTCCGGGCGCCCGCTGACCTGGCTGTTCGCGGGCGACAGCATCACGCAGGGCGTGCAGCACACGCACGGTCGGCGCTCCTGGGTGGAGCACGTGCACGAGCGGTTGCGTTTCCAGTTCGGTCGGCCGTCCGACGTGCTGGTGAACACCGGCATGTCGGGCTGGACCGCTCCGATGGTGCTCGGCGAGTACGACCACCTGATCGGGCGGTTCGACCCGCACGTGGTGAGCATCGCGCTCGGCATGAACGACGCGGGCATCGGCCCTGGCGGGCGCGAGGACTTCCGGCAGGCCATGGACGAGCTGACGGTCCGCAGCGCGCAGCGGGGGGCGTTCGTCGTGCTGCACACCCCCAACGCGATCGCGCCCGGGTCGTTCCTCGACCCGGACGAGGTCGCTGAATACGCCGAGCTCGTACGGGGCGTGGCGGCGGCACGCGGCGTGCTGCTGGTCGATCATCACGCGTACTGGAAGGCCACGTTCAAGGACCAGCCGCCTTACCCCTGGCTGGACGAACCGGTCCACCCAGGCGCGGCGGGTCACCGGCAGATGGCCGACCTGACGTTGTGCACGCTGGGCCTGGGCCCGCTGGAGGATTGGTAGCGGGGCTGCCGGGACTGCCGCGGTTGCTGTGGCTGCCGTGGGTTCGCGGGGTCCGGTCGCGGCTCGCGTCGCGTCAGGTTCGGGATTTCAGGGCCGAGCGCATCACCTTGCCGTTGCCGGTCCGGGGGAGCGAGTCGACGCTCACGACGCGGCGCGGGCACTTGTAGCCGGCCAGGTGTGCGTGGGCATGCGCCAGCAGCGCCCCGGCGTCGAGTCCGCTCGTCTCGCCGGACGCCGCGGACTCGATCACGAACGCCGTGATCACGGTGACCCCGGGCTTCACGGGCACGTCCGTCACCGCCACGTCCGCGACCCCCGGGAACGACGCCAGCACCCGCTCCACCTCCAGCGGGGACACCCGGTAGCCGCCGGAGTTCATGACGTCGTCGGCGCGGCCGTGGTGGATGACGTACCCGTCAGGCTCTAGGTGGACGAGGTCGCCGCTGACGAACCACTCGCCGCGCCAGGCCGACTCGTCCACTCCTACGCCGTTCCAGTAGCCGAGCATGAGACCCGGGTCGCAGCGATGCACGGCGAGCAGCCCGGTCTGTCCGTCGGGCAGCGGCTCGGCATATGCCGCGTCGGCGGGGCCCGCGGCATCGCGCTCGGGAGGCTCCACCGGAAGCACGCCCACCCGTCGTCCCGGCTGAGGCCTGCCCGGGCTGCCCGGCCGCGTCGGCGATAACGGCCCGGACGAGATGAACGTCGACACTTCGCTCATGCCGAGCGCTTCGTAGAGCTCGAGGCCCGTCGCCGCCCGCCAGCGCTCCCACAGGTCCGGCTGCAGCGACTCACCCGCGGTCAGCCCGTGCCGCAGGGTCGTCAGCTGCGCCGGGTCGAGGTCGCCGGACCCCAGCAGCTGCCGGTACACCCCCGGCACCGCTGCGAACAGCGTCGCCTGAGTCGCGGCCATGATCCGCGGCCACACGCCCGGGTCGCGCGGCCCGTGGTAGACGACCGCGGTCGCGCCCACCGCCCAGGGGTCGGTCAGGCCCACGCCGAGCGTGTAGGTCCAGTTCAGGGCCCCGGCGTGCAGCATCACATCGTCCGGCCCGATCCCGTACCAACCGTCGTACATCGGCCGGCGTCCCCACGCCGACCGGTGGGCGTGCAACACGCCCTTCGGGACACCCGTCGTGCCGGAGGTGTAGACGAGGAACGCCGGGTCGTCGGCCGCCGTGTCCGCGAAGTCGCCCACTCCCGAGCTCTGCCGCCGCCACGCGGCCAGATGGGCCGCGTCGATCGTGAGCACATCCGAGGGGACGGTCGTGCTGGGCGCCAGATCCGGGCTCACCGCGATCGCCGCCGCGCCGCTGTCGGCCAGGACGAAGGCGGCTTCCTCCTGGGTGAGCTGCGACGAGGTCGGAACGGCCACGATCCCGGCGGCGAGCGCCGCGAAGAACAGGAGCGGGAAGTCGCTGACGTTGCCCATCCGCAGCATCAACCGGTCGCCGCGCCGCAGCCCCGCGCCCGCCAGTCCGGCCGCGGCCGCCCGCACAGCCGCCTCCAGCGCTCCGAACGTCCACCGCTCGGCTCCCCGTCCCGGGTCGCGGTGGTCGCCGACGACGATCAGCCCCACCTTTGTCGGCGGGCGCTGCGGCGCCGCGCCGAGGCAGTAGCGCGCCATGTTGAACCGCTCCGGCACACCGCGTACGGCGATCGACTCACCCGACTCCTCGCGCGGCACCGCGCCGGGTACGGGTGTGTCGCGACCCCTCCGGGGCGCGTGGGCGGCGGCCTCCATCCCGTCACCGTAGCGCCGCGTCCGGCCGGTGCGCTGCCTTGCTTCGGCTGTGGTGTGCGACACCGGCGTTGCCGAATCCGGGCTACTCACCCGTAATGGACCTAGAATGCCGGAGCAGCCCCGTGACGCGGATGACGTGCAGGGACGCCCCTCTTCCCACGAGTGGCCGCCCCCCGCGGACTTGGCCCGCGCCCAACGTCGAGGAGGACATATGCGGTTACCGACCGCGACAACAGGTGACCTCACCTTGGGGTCCGGAAGCATCACCATCGTCATCATCGTCGGGCTGGTGGCGCTCCTGGCGCTCGCCGTCGGCGCCGCGTTCCGGACGCAGGTGTTGGCCTGCGACCCCGGCACCCCCAAGATGCAGGAGATCGCAAAGGCGATCCAGGAGGGCGCCGCGGCGTACTTGAACCGCCAGATGCGCACCCTGTCCGGCTTCGTCGTCGTCGCCTTCTTGCTGCTGCTCATCCTGCCGTCCCCGGACCTGTCCGTGCGCCTCGGCCGCAGCGTCTTCTTCGTCCTGGGCGCGTTGTTCTCCGCGACGATCGGCTACCTGGGCATGACCCTCGCCGTGAACGCGAACGTCCGCGTGGCGGCGGCCGCCCGGGAGGGCGACCGTGGCCCCGGCTTCAGGATCGCAGTCCGGACGGGCGGCGCGGTCGGCATGGCGACGGTGGGCCTGGGCCTCCTGGGCGCCGCGGCCGTGGTGCTGATCTACCGGAGCAACGCTCCGATCGTTCTGGAGGGTTTCGGATTCGGCGCGGCGCTGCTGGCCATGTTCATGCGGGTCGGCGGCGGCATCTTCACGAAGGCGGCCGACGTAGGCGCTGACCTGGTCGGCAAGGTCGAGAAGGGCATCCCCGAGGACGACCCGCGCAACGCGGCCACCATCGCCGACAACGTGGGCGACAACGTGGGTGACTGCGCCGGGATGGCGGCAGACCTGTTCGAGTCCTACGCGGTGACGCTCGTCGCCGCCCTGATCCTCGGCAAGGCCGCGTTCGGTGAGCAGGGCCTGATCTTTCCGCTGATCGTCCCCGCCATCGGCGCGCTCACCGCCGTCATCGGCATCCTCGTGACGCGGGTCCGCCCGGGCGAGAATGGCCTCACCGCCATCAACCGCGGTTTCGTGATCGCCGCGACCGTGTCGGCCGCGGCGTGTGCGATCGCGGCGTTCGCCTACCTGCCGTCCAGCTTCGCCGGCATGCTCGGGGCCAGCCCGGACGTGCAGGAGGTGACCCGCGACCCGCGGCTCGTCGCGTTCCTCGCGGTGGTCCTCGGCATCGTGCTCGCCGGTGTCATCCTCGCGCTCACCGGCCACTTCACCGGCACCGACTCCGAGCCGACCCGCAACGTGGCCCGCACGTCGGTCACCGGCGCCGCGACGGTCATCCTGTCGGGCATCGGCGTGGGTCTGGAGTCGGCGGTCTACACCACCGGCATCATCGCAATTGCGGTCTACCTGGCCTACCTGCTCGGCGGCGGTTCGATCCTCCTTTCGCTGTTCCTGATCGCGCTCGCCGGCACCGGGCTGCTCACCACGGTCGGCGTCATCGTCGCGATGGACACGTTCGGCCCGGTCAGCGACAACGCGCAGGGGATCGCCGAGATGTCCGGCGACGTGGTCGGGAAGGGTGCCCAGGTCCTCACGGAGCTGGATGCGGTCGGCAACACGACGAAGGCCATCACCAAGGGCATCGCGATCGCGACCGCCGTGCTCGCCGCGACCGCGCTGTTCGGCTCCTACAACGACGCCGTCCTCGCCTCCCTCACGACGGCTGGTGGCGACGTGGGCGGTCTGGACGCCGCCTACGCCATCGTGTCCCCGGTCACCCTGGTCGGACTCATGGCCGGTGCGGCCGTGGTGTTCCTCTTCTCCGGCCTCGCCATCGACGCCGTGACTCGTGCCGCCGGCGCGATCGTCATGGAAGTGCGACGGCAGTTCCGCGAGCACCCCGGGATCATGGAAGGCACCGAGAAGCCCGAGTACGGCCGTGTGGTCGACATCTGCACCCGCGACTCGCTACGTGAGCTCGTCACCCCGGGTCTCCTCGCCGTGCTGTCGCCGATCGTGATCGGTTTCTCACTCGGCTACGGCGCCCTTGCGGGATTCCTCGCCGGTGCGATCAGCGCCGGCGTGCTGATGGCGGTGTTCCTCTCCAACTCCGGTGGCGCGTGGGACAACGCGAAGAAGATCGTCGAGGACGGCGCGCACGGCGGCAAGGGCTCCGACGCCCATGCGGCCACTGTCGTCGGCGACACGGTGGGCGACCCGTTCAAGGACACCGCCGGCCCGGCGATCAACCCGCTGATCAAGGTCATGAACCTGGTGGCCTTGCTCATCGCCCCCGCGGTCGTGTCTTTGTCCACCGGCGACAGCGCCAACCCGTGGGTCCGGTACGGGATCGCCGTTCTGGCGGCCTTCATCGTGGTGGTCGCGGTCGACCGGTCGCGCTACCGCGCCACGAAGAGCCTGCCCGAGGTCGAGACGATCGTCGAGCCGGTCGGACCGAACGTGCCGTTCGCGAACCCGCACAACGACCACCAGGAGCTACAGCCGGGCATGAAGGTCCGCCCGAAGGGCGACGACTGATCCCGGTCGCCTCTCGTGCACGGCGAAAGGGGCGCCCCCACCCGACCAGGTGGGGGCGCCCCTTTCGCCGTGCACGATGCGAGCCGGTGGGTGCCTACGACACCACGTGCTGACACCGAGCGCTCGCCACCCGTGGTGAAAACCAGGGGTGGCGGGCGCTGCTCAGTCGCCGACGGCTTCGCGGCCGCGGCGCACGATCAGCGGGTCAGGGCTGAGGACGACCGAGGTGTCCTGATCGTGGTAGTCGAACTGGGACAGGAAGTGACGCATCGCGTTGATGCGGGCCCGCTTCTTGTCGTTGCTCTTGATGGTCGTCCACGGCGCCAGGTCCGTGTCGGTGAGCGCGAACATCTGCTCCTTGGCGGCGGTGTACGCCTCCCACTTGTCGAGCGATTCGACGTCCATCGGCGAGAGCTTCCAACGGCGTACGGGGTCGATCTGACGGATCGCGAAGCGGGTCCGCTGCTCGGATTGGGTGACCGAGAACCAGTATTTCGTCAGGGTGGTCCCCGAGTCGACGAGCATCTGCTCGAACAGGGGCGCGGTCCGCATGAACTGGGCATATTCCTCGTCGCTGCAGAACCCCATCACGCGCTCGACCCCCGCCCGGTTGTACCAGGACCGGTCGAACATCAGAATTTCCCCTGCGGTGGGGAAGTGTTCGACGTATCGCTGGAAGTACCACTGCCCCAGCTCGGTCGTCGTCGGCTTGGTGAGCGCCACCACGCGGGCTGCCCGCGGGTTCAGATGCTCCATGAACCGCTTGATCGTGCCGCCCTTGCCCGCTGCGTCCCGCCCCTCGAACACGATGATGTGGCGCGTGTTGGTGTCCTGGGTCCAGTACTGGAATTTGAGCAGCTCCACCTGCAGCTCGTACTTGAGGCCCTCGTACTCCTCGCGGCTCATGCGCTCCTCGTACGGGTATTCCTCCCGCCAGGTCTCCACAGCGGACCCGCCCGGGTCGATGAGATCGGGGTCGGAACCGTGGTCGTCGTGGTTGACCGTGTACCCCTGGGCGAGGAGGGCGTCGAGGTACTCCCGAAAATTGGGGTGGGGCATGGCGGCTCCGGAGGGTCGAAGGTCAGCGCGCCGACCGCGCGTCGCCGGCGGAAGGGGGACGGCACGAGCCTAACCGGCCGGAACCGGCGTGAGCAGCGCCACGACGATGGTCACCGGGAGTTCGAGGCCTGGCCCACGAGCCCGGGGCCCGTCGGCGGCCCGATAGCGTGGCGGCGGCGGACGCCATCGTCCGCGCGCGCCTCAGGTGGCACACCGCCTGGCGCGCAGCGTCGATGACCGGGATGTGGCGGATGCAGCGGACAGGGCGCAGCGAGGGACTCTCGACGGCGGCAGACGGCGGATCGCGGGCGGGCTCCGGCGACCCGCGCACACTCCTCTTCGTGCACGCGCATCCGGACGACGAGACGTTCACGACGGGCGTGGCCATCGCGCGCCGCGCGATAGAGGGCGACGACGTCCACGTGCTGACCTGCACCCTCGGCGACGAGGGCGAGGTCATCCCGCCTGAGCTGGCGCACTACGCAGCGAAACGGGACGACACGCTCGGCGCCTACCGCCGCACCGAGTTGGAGGCGGCTGCGGCCGCGCTGGGAGCGCACGTCGCCGTGCTGGGCGAGGACGAGCTGGGCCGAGGTCGGGCGCGCTATCGGGACTCCGGCATGGCGGGCATGCCCTCCGCGCGGGATCCGCGCTCGCTGGCGCAGGCGCCGATCGCGGCGGTGGCTCGCGACATCGGCGCTCACCTCGAGCGCCTGCGCCCGGACGTGGTGGTCACGTACGAGGAGCGCGGCGGCTACAACCACCCTGACCACATCCGCGTACACCACGCGGTCTGCGCAGCGCTCGCGCGCCTCCCGGAGGCCGAGCGCCCGGCGCTCTGGGCCGTGGTCACTCCGCGCAGTCAGGCCGTCCGGGACCGGTCCTGGGCGGGGGCGCACGCCCCAGCGCACGTCGGTCTCACCTTCCTTCCCGAAGATGCGCCTTTCCCGTCCGGTGTGGTGTCAGACGACGCGGCCCCCTGGCCGGTCGTGGGTTCCCCGCAGGCTTTGGCGCGTCGTGACGACGGGCTGCGCGCGCACGCGACCCAGGTGACCGTGGGCGACGGCTGGTACGCCTTGTCCAACAACGTCGTTGCCCGCTTGGCGCGCGTGGAGTGGTACGCGCCGATGGACCCCGAGACAGGACGCCTCGAGGATGTCGACAAGGCGGACATCGAGCCGGGCCTGGCCCCGTGAGCGGAACGATCGACGAGCACGCCTTCCGGCTGGCGTTCGGACGGTTCGCGACGGGGGTCGCGGTGTTGTCGACCCGCTGGCAGGGTCTGGACTACGCGATGACCGCGAACTCACTGACATCGGTCTCGCTCGACCCTCCCCTCATGCTGTTCTGCGTCCACGAGGACTCCCGGTTCGGAGAGGCGGTGCAGGCGACCGGTACGTGGGGCCTGAGCATCCTGGCGACGGCGTCGCGCGCGGCTGCGACGTGGCTTGCCACCTCGGCCCGCCCGGTCCGCGGGCAGCTCGACCAGATCCCGCACCGGCGAGGGCGGGTGCACGGCGTGGCCCTCGTGGAGGGATCGATGGCAACGATGGAGTGCACGACGGTGGCGGTATACCCCGGGGGCGACCACGCGATCGTGGTGGGCGAGGTGGTCGATGTCGACGTGCCCTCGGACGGCGCTGAGGCGTTGCTCTACTACCGCGGGCAGTACGGGAGCGTGGCGTGACGCTTTGGCCGCGGTATGCGCCCCCGTCGGACCTCACGCGCGCGAGTTGACGCCCGCCGGCCCGCCTACCTCGATGGGAGACCTTCAGGTGCAGAAGCGGAGCGAGGCGGCGATTCGGTTGTGTGTTTGCGATGGTCGGAGCGTCGGGAGGATCCAGGAAGCGTCGCCAAGACATTCGCCGAGCAGTGCCCGAGAAGACCCCGCAGAGGGGCATACTGGCCATGCACCTACAAATACGTCCAGGAGGACCGAACATGACCTACGTCATCGCCCAGCCTTGCGTTGACACCAAGGACAAGGCCTGTGTCGAGGAGTGTCCGGTCGACTGCATCTACGAGGGCGATCGGACGCTCTACATCCACCCTGACGAGTGCGTCGACTGCGGCGCTTGCGAGCCGGCGTGCCCGGTCGAGGCGATCTTCTACGAGGACGACGTGCCCGAGGAGTGGACAGAGTTCACCAAGGTCAACGCCGAATTCTTCGAGGAGCTCGGAAGCCCCGGCGGCGCAGCGAAGCTCGGCGCGACGGGCAAGGACCACCCGTTCGTGGCGGCGCTGCCCCCGAAGGAGTGACGAACGGATTTCTCGCGGGCGGGCTCTCCGACGGAGAGCCCGCCCGTGCGTCGTGCGGAGGTTGCCCCCGTGCAGCTGCCTGATTTCCCCTGGGACATCCTCTTCCCGGCCAAGGAGCGCGCCCAATCCCATCCCGACGGGATCGTCGACCTGTCAGTCGGCACGCCCGTCGACCCCACCCCGCAGGTGATTCGCGATGCCCTCGCGGCGGCCTCCGACGCGCACGGATACCCCGCGACGTACGGCACCCCCGCGCTGCGGGAGGCAGTCGCGGCGTGGTTCGAGCGGCGGCGACTGACGCCAGGGGTGGACCCTGACGGCGTGCTACCGACGATCGGCAGCAAGGAGGCGGTCGCCTGGCTCCCCACGCTGCTCGGCCTCGGCGCGGGGGACAAGGTCGCCTTCCCGGCGGTGGCTTACCCCACGTACGACGTGGGTGCGCGACTCGCGGGAGCGACGCCCGTGCCATTTGAAGGTCTGACCGAGCTGGGACCGGTGCGCGGATCCAACGCACCGCGGTTGATATGGGTCAATAGCCCCGGCAACCCCACGGGCCGCGTGCTGGGCGTGGAGCACTTGCGCAAGGTGGTCGACTGGGCGCGAACAAGGGGCGCGGTCGTGGTGAGCGACGAGTGCTACGCCGAACTGGACTGGCGCGAGGGCGTGGCGGCGGACGGCCGCCGGCTCGGCGGCGGCCGGCCGGGGACGGTGCCGAGCCTTCTGCACCCTGACGTGTGCGGCGGCGACCACACCGGTCTGCTCGCCTGCTATTCGCTGAGCAAGCAAAGCAACCTGGCTGGCTATCGCGCTGCCTTTCTAGCGGGTGACGTGGCGATTGTCCGGGAGGTGCTGGAGGTGCGTAAGCACGCCGGGATGATGATGCCGGCGCCGGTCCAAGCGGCGATGGCGGTGGCGCTCGGCGATGACACGCATGTCGCGGAACAGCGGGAGCGGTACGCGGGTCGGCGTGCGGTGTTGGCACCGGCGCTCGTCGAGGCCGGGTTGCGCATCGAGGATTCCGAAGCGGGTCTGTACCTATGGTGCACCCGTGACGAGGACTGCTGGGCCACGGTCGAGGCGCTGGCCTCCCTCGGGATACTGGCCGCGCCCGGCGCGTTCTACGGGACCCGCTCTCAGCAGCACGTCCGGCTGGCGTTGACGGCGAGCGACGAGCGGATCGCCGCGGCGGCGACACGCCTCCCCTCCCTGCCCCGGCCTGACGCCGCGTGATCAACGCGCCGCGAGTTCGATACGAACGGTGGTGGGCGGAGCTGTTCCCTCAGGCGGCGACCATCTCAGCGCGTCGTCGACCGGGGTCCGGCGCCAGCTCTGGGCGCCCAGCCGCACCTCGATGATCGCGAAGCGGTCGGCCTGCGCCACGGCCCACGCGGCCGCACCGGCCGCGTTCTGCGGCGATGCGGAGCTGAATTCCAGCCTCGCTCCGCTGACCTGTGAGACCACGCCCATCTCGCGCTTCAGCTCGGTCGCGACATCGGTCGGCTGAGTCGCGCCGGTCGCCTGGCGGGCCGAGTCGTCGGTCAGACGGCAGGCGACTGCCCGCGGACGGGCCCCCGTCAGCGCCTGAGCATAGATCTGCGCCTGGTCCTCATGGGCCGCGTACGCCGTCGGGAAGCCGCTACGTTGCACCCGCTGGGCCGCCTCCGTGAGCGGCATGCTCTCCCACCCGGGCACCTTCTCCAACGCGAGGTAGAACCGCTCGCTGGCGTAGACAGGATCGCGGATCTGTTCCGGCGTGCCCCAGCCCTGCGACGGTCGCTGCTGAAACAACCCGAGCGAGTCCCTGTCTCCGCCCGCGAGATTACGCAGTTTCGACTCCTGCAGAGCCGTCGCGATCGCCACGAGGGCAGCCCGATCGGGCAGGTCCAGACGGACCGCCACGGCCGCGATCGTGGCCGCGTTTCCCGCCTGCTCCGGCGCCAGCGGCACTCGGGAGCCGTCCGCCGTCGCGAACTCGCACGTCGACGGCAGGGCGAGCGGGGCGACCACCAGCGCCACGGCGAGGGCCCCCAGCCCGAAGAGTCCCAACGCCAGCAGCGGGGGCAGGAGTCGGTGACGACGTCGACGCGCACTCGCGCGCCGGGTCGCGCGGCTCCCGTGGTCGATCGTCAGCCTCCGAGTGCTCATCGTGCTCGGTGAGACGTCGGCGGTTCAGTCGTTGGCGTGCAGGGCTGAGTTGAGCGTGATCCCCTGCCCGTCGCGGGCTTTCGCCTCGACCGCGCCGGTCACGGAGTTGCGGATGAACAGGAGGTTGTCCTGTCCCGACAGCTCCCGGGCCTTCACAACGCGGCCGTCGGCCAGGCTCACCTTGGTGCCAGCCGTTACGTACAGGCCCGCCTCGACCACGCAGTCGTCCCCGAGCGCGATGCCGATGCCGGCCTCCGCTCCGACCAGGCAGCGTCGGCCGACTCGCACCCGCTGCGACCCGCCGCCCGACAGTGTGCCCATCGTCGAGGCGCCGCCGCCGATGTCTGAGCCGTCCTCGACGACGACGCCCTGGCTGATCCGGCCCTCCACCATGGAGGAGCCGAGCGTGCCGGCGTTGAAGTTGACGAAGCCCTCATGCATCACCGTCGTCCCCTCGGCCAGGTGGGCGCCGAGGCGGACCCGGTCCGCGTCGGCGATCCGCACGCCGGAAGGGATCACATAGTCGACCATCCTCGGGAACTTGTCCACCCCGTAGACCGCCACGGGCCCGTCCACCCGCAGCCGCGCCCGGGTGGCCTCGAAATTTTCAGGGGCGCACGGGCCGGCGCTTGTCCACACGACGTTCTGGAGCACGCCGAAGATTCCGTCGAGGTTGAGGTCGTTGGGCTTGACCAGTCGGCGGCTCAGCAGATGCAGACGTAGGTACGCGTCCGAGGCACCCTCCGGCGCGCAGTCCAGATCGATGCGAGTCTGCACGACGGTGGTGCGCACGCCACGGCGCGGATCGGTTTTTTCCAGAGCGGACAGCTCGAATGGGACCGCATGCGGGCTGTCCGCTGGCGCCTCGCCGAGCGCGGGCGAGGGGAACCAGGTGTCCAGGACCGTGCCGGATTCGGTGATCGTCGCGAGGCCCCAGCCCCATGCGGTGCGCTGCGTGCTCATGGCCCCCCAGCGTAGGGGAGGGCGGCGCGGGTGGGAGCCAACGGGCGCGCCTGGCGGGGACGCGGCAGTGGCCGTGGCCGTGGCCGTCGGAGTTCATCACCAGGCTGACCGAACTAGGCTGGGCCAGTGCGCGCCCTGGAACTGGACCTGACCGCCGACGTCGTCGACCTCACCACCGCGATCTGCAACATGGAATCCGTGAGCGGCAACGAGGGTCCCCTGGCCGACGCCGTCGAGGCCGCGCTCCGCGAGCGAGCTCACCTCGAGGTGACCCGGCGCGGCAACGTGGTCGTCGCGCGCACCGACCTCGGCCGCACCGAGCGGGTCGTCCTGGCAGGGCACCTCGACACGGTCCCGCTCGCGGCCACGCCCAACCTGCCCACGCGCCGCGACGGCGACCTGCTGTGGGGACGGGGCACCGTCGACATGAAGGGGGGCGTCGCCGTCCAGCTGCGGCTCGCCGCCCACGTGCCGACGCCGAACCGCGACGTGACGTACATCTTCTACGACTGCGAAGAGGTGCAGGCGGCCCGCAACGGGCTGCAGCACCTCGCCGACGCCAGGCCGGATCTGGTTGCCGCGGACTTCGCCGTTCTGCTTGAGCCGACGAACGCGCAGGTCGAGGCGGGCTGCAAGGGCACCCTGCGCGTCCGCCTGAACGCCCGCGGGGTGGCCGCCCACTCGGGGCGGCCGTGGACGGGCGACAACGCCGTCCACCGCCTGCGACCTGCGCTGGATGTCCTGGCCGACCATGAGGCGCGAGTCGTCGACGTCGACGGCCTCACCTACCGCGAGGGCTTGTCGGCCGTGGGCATCGGCGGCGGTGCCGGCAACAACGTGATCCCCGACGCGGCGTACCTCGTGGTCAACTACCGTTACGCGCCGGACCTGAGCGCCGACCAGGCGTTGGAACAAGTACGGGCGTGGTTCGGCGAGTACGAGTTCGAGGTGGAGGATCTAGCCGCGGGGGCGCGCCCGGGCCTCGATTCGCCGCTCGCTCGCGAGTTCGTGGCCGCGCTCGGGGTACCTGTGGGCGCCAAGCAGGGTTGGACGGATGTCGCTCGGTTCGCCTCTCTCGGTGTGCCCGCGGTGAACTTCGGCCCCGGCGACCCGCTGCTCGCGCACAAGGACGACGAGCAGGTGCCGATCGCGCAGTTGCGCGACGTCGAGCAGGCCCTGCTGCGCTGGCTGGCCTGACTCCTGGTCGGCCTGACTCTGGTGGTGGGCCTGACTCTGGTGGTGGGCCTGAACGACGTCGGGTGAGCCCTCCTGTTCGTCCGACACCGATTGTTGTGAGGGGACGTCTCGAATCGTCACCCTTCTGTGATAGTCGCATCCTATGGGTGGGATGCACAGAAGCGATGCATAACGCCTAGTGTTTTGCCCCCGTTTGATATAGGCTCCTTATCGACGCTCCTCGGGGAGGACAGCCTAAAAGCGAGGTTCGCCCCCGTGGATCGATCCCTGCCAGCTATGACGAAGGAGCCATCGTACTATGTCGCTGATGAACACTCAGATCCTCCCTTTCAAGACGACCGCCTACCGTCAGGGTGAGTTTGTCGAGGTCTCCGACGAGGATGTGAAGGGCAAGTGGGGCATCTTCTTCTTCTACCCCGCAGACTTCACGTTCGTCTGCCCGACCGAGCTCGGCGACCTGGCTGACCACTACGACGAGCTGCAGAAGCTGGGCGTCGAGGTCTACTCGGTCTCCACCGACACGCACTTCGTGCATAAGGCCTGGGCCGACGTGACGCCGACCATCGGCAAGATCAAGTACTTCATGCTCGGTGACGCGTCCGGGGAGATTACCAACAACTTCCAGAACATGCGCCCGGGCGTCGGCCTTGCCGACCGCGCCACCTTCTTGGTGGACCCGGAAGGCACGATCCAGTACATCGAGTCCACCGCTGAGGGCATCGGCCGCGACGCGGATGAGCTCATGCGCAAGGTCAAGGCCGCCCAGTACGTGGCCACCCACCCGGGCGAGGTCTGCCCGGCCAAGTGGAAGGAAGGCGGCGAGGTCCTCAAGCCGTCGATCGATCTCGTCGGCAAGCTGTGATCGTTCCCAGCTGACCGCGCAGCGGCGGGTGACCCGCGTCGGTCACCCGCCGTTGCGCTGCCCCGGGTCGTTCGATGCCTGCGTTGCCGCGGCCGCTCGCCGCATCCCGACGACTACGCACGCCGACCCCATCCCCGATGGATACTCCAACCCTTGACCCTCCCCGCACCCTGACTCGTACAGGAGTACGCCATGCTCGACCAAGAGCTCCAAGACCAGCTGAAGCAATATCTCGAGATGCTCCGCGAGCCCATCGAGCTCGTCGCCACCCTCGGCGAGGGGGCTCAGAGCGAGCAGACGCGCGAGATGATCACCGAGATCGTGGCCCTCTCGGACAAGGTCGCCGCCCGCTTCGACGGCACCGACCCCCGCGTCCCGTCCTTTGCCGTGACCCGACCTGGCAGCGACATCGACGTTCGGTTCGCCGGGCTGCCGCTCGGCCACGAATTCACCTCCCTCGTGCTGGCGCTGCTGCAGGTCGGCGGCCACCCGGTGAAGGAGGACGAGGAGACGGTCGAGGCGATACAAGGCTTGGAGGGGACGTACGACTTCGTCACCTACATGTCCCTGGAGTGCCAGAACTGTCCGACGGTGGTGCAGGCGCTGAACGCGATGGCGGTGCTCAACCCGAACATCACCCACGTCACCGTCGAGGGCGGTACGTTCCAGGACGAGGTCGAGGAGCGCAACATCCTCGCCGTGCCCACCATCTACCTCAACGGTGAGGTGTTCGGGCAGGGGCGGATGGACGCCGGGCAGATCGTGGGCAAGCTCGACTCGGGCGCGAGCTCGCGGGCTGCCGCGAAGCTCGCGGGCAAGGATCCGTTCGAGGTGCTCATCATCGGTGGCGGTCCGGCGGGTGCGGCTGCGGCGATCTACACGGCCCGCAAGGGGATCCGTACGGGCCTCGTCGCGGAGCGCTTCGGCGGCCAAGTCCTTGACACGCTCTCGATCGAGAACTTCGTGCCGGTGAATCACATCGAGGGCCCAGCGTTCGCCGCGGCCCTGGAGGGACACGTTCGAGACTACGACGTGGACCTCATGAAGGGCGCCGTCGCCACCGAGCTGATCCCGGCCGGCGAGGATGGCGGCCTTCACACCGTCAGGTTCGGCGACGGGGAGCTACGCGCTCGCACGGTTATCCTCGCCACCGGCGCGCGCTGGCGCCAGATGGGCGTGCCCGGCGAGGAGGCGTACCGCAACAAGGGTGTCACCTTCTGTCCGCACTGCGACGGGCCCCTCTTCAGGGGCAAAGACATCGCGGTGGTCGGCGGCGGCAACTCCGGGGTCGAGGCGGCGATCGACCTGGCGGGTGTCGTCGGCCACGTGACCGTCGTCGAGTTTCTCGACGTGCTGCGCGCCGACAGCGTGCTGGTCGACAAGCTGAAGAGCCTGCCCAACACCGACATCATCATGTCGGCGAAGACGACCGACGTGGTCGGCAACGACTCCCAGGTGACCGGCCTCAACTACGAGGACCGCAGCACGGGGGAGGCGAAGCGGCTCGACCTGGAGGGCATCTTCGTGCAGATCGGCCTCTTGCCCAACACCGAGTGGTTGAAGGACACCGTGGAGCTGTCCGACCGCGGCGAGGTCGTCGTCGACGGGCGCGGCGCGACCAACATCCCAGGCGTCTTCGGCGCGGGGGACGTCACCACGATCCCTTACAAGCAGATCGTCGTCGCGGAAGGTGCGGGCGCCACGGCGGCGCTGTCCGCGTTCGACTACCTGATCCGTACGAAGGCGCCGGTCGGCTGATCGTCATGTCTTGACCTTGGGCCGCTGCCGCGGCTCGCGGCAGCGGTCCGGTCGGTCCGGTCGGTCCGGTCGGCCCGTCGAGGGTGGCGACCTGACCTCGAGATGCTCGAACGAACAGCGGTATGGATGTGTGCCGAGTCAACGCAACGGAGGCAGCGTGAATCTACGGGACCTGGAGTATCTGGTGTCGCTCGCTGACCACCGGCACTTCGGCCGGGCGGCGGCGGCCTGCCATGTCAGCCAACCCACCATGTCGACGCAGATCAAGAAGCTGGAGACCGAGCTCAAGGTCTCCCTCGTCGAGCGGGGGGCACGGCAGGTCATGTTGACCCGGGCCGGCCAGGACGTCGTCGCTCGCGCCCGCGACCTGCTCGACGACGCCGAGCAGATCCGCCGAATCGCGCAGGCCAGCGCAGACCCGGAGTCGGGGACGCTCCGGCTCGGGATGTTTCCCACCCTCGCGCCCTACCTGCTTCCGCACGTCGTCGGCGCGATCCGCGACCGCTTCCCCCGGCTGGAGTTGCTGCTCGTCGAGGAGAAGAGCCCGGAGCTGATCGAGCGGTTGAAGTTGGGCAGTCTCGACGCGGCAGTGCTCGCGCTGCCCGTCATCGAGGACTCGCTGAGTTCCGTGCCGCTGTTCCGTGAGGACTTCCTGCTGGCCCTCCCGTCCGGACACCCGCTGGCGGACCTGCCCGAGCCGCTGAGCGTCGACATCCTCGCCGGTCAGGAGCTGCTTCTCCTCGAGGACGGACACTGCCTGCGCGACCAGGCGCTCGCCGTGTGCTCGCTCGCGGGCGGCAAGGAACGCAGTGGTTTCCGGGCCACCAGCCTGGAGACTCTTCGCCACATGGTGGCCACCGGCGGCGGGATCACCCTGCTGCCGGAGCTGTCGGTCAGCCCGCCGGTCATCGCGCACCCACGGCTCGTGCTGCGTCGGCTGGAACACCCCGCGCCGCACCGCGACCTCGCGCTGGTCCGGAGGGCCAGCCACGTGGACCCCTCGCTCATCGAAGACCTGGCAGCGGTTATTCGCCGCGCCGGGCAGGGACTGACGCACGCGCTGGTGTGATGCGCGCGTCGGTGCGGCCTGTCGCCGATGCCGACAGGTCACGCTCGCGGTGCGTCATCGCGTCGTGACGCGGGCCCTGCACGTGCGTCGGTTAGGTTGCACCCGTGAACCACGTCTACTATCGCGGCCGCGTCATCATGAAGGGCCAGCAGGTCCCCCGCTCCACCTCCGACGAGCGCCTCCTCAACCCCACCGATGACACCGAGTACTTGCACAAGGATCCGTGGCGGGTGCTGCGCATCCAGGCCGAATTCGTCGACGGCTTCGGTGCTCTGGCTGAACTCGGTCCCGCGGTCAGCGTGTTTGGTTCGGCGCGGCTCACGCGCGAGACGGCCGCTTACCAGACAGGCCGAGAGCTTGGCCGAGCGCTCGCGCAGCGTCACTACGCGGTGATCACCGGCGGCGGCCCCGGGCTGATGGAAGCCGTCAATCGTGGAGCCTTCGAGGCCGGTGGCGTATCGGTCGGTCTGGGGATCGAGCTGCCCTTCGAGCAAGGGATGAACGAGTACGTGAACCTCGGCGTGCACTTCAGGTATTTCTTCGCGCGCAAGACGATGTTCGTCAAGTACGCTCGTGGGTTCGCTGTGCTTCCCGGGGGGTTCGGCACCTTCGACGAGCTGTTCGAGGCATTGACCCTGGTCCAGACCCACAAAGTGACGTCGTTTCCGATCGTGCTCCTCGGCCGCACCTACTGGGGCGGGTTGGTGGATTGGCTCCGTGAGGCTGCGGTCGAGATGGGCACGATCTCCCCCGGCGACGTGGACCTGGTGCACGTGACCGACGACGTCGAGGAAGCGGCCGAGATCATCGAGGCCGCGACGCGCCAGTGACGGAGGGACAACGCACCGGTGCCCGATGGCCCCGTTCGGTCGGTGCCGCGTCCGTGGGACGATACGGTCCGTGTTGGTCTTCCTCATCGTTGTCGCGGTCCTGCTCGCGGGCGCGGTGGCCGCGCTCGCGATGGGACGCATCGGCGGCGGCGCGAGCTTCGCGATGGCTCCTGTCCCGTCGCGCAGCGGCGCTGACGTGTTGGCGGGCGTAGGGGTGACCGACGGGCCAGGGGACCTCGACGCTTCTGGCGAGGCGGACGCCGGGGGCCGCATGGGCAGCGTCCACGTGGCGGCCATGCGCTTCGACCGCGCGCCCCGCGGTTATCGCATGGATCAGGTAGACGCGGTCCTCGACCGTGTCGCGCAGGAGCTCGGGCGCCGCGACGAGATCATCGCCACCCTGCGCGCGCGCTTGCCCGACCCCGCCGTCGAGCCGTGGCCTGGCTCCGGTGCCGCCCCGTCCGCCGAGGCGTCTCCCCCAGAAGATGCGTCGCCCCGAGAGGGCTCGCCGCCCAGGGACGACGTCGGCGAAACGCCGGGCGGGAGCCACCAGAGCGGCCCTCGATCGTGACGGCGCCCGCGGCGAGCCCATCGTCCGCGGAGCGTCCGGCAGGCTCGTCCCGGCTATCTCCGCGGCCTCTCGACCATCGCGGTTCATGGGCGACGGGCGGCCGCTTCGTCGGGCTCACCCTGCTCGTATACGCCCTCGCGCGCGGTGTCAGCGCCCTGCTGCTCAACGTGCTGACCCGCTACCAGGTGCCCGTCGGTTGGACCGGCCCGCGGGTGGACTATTTCACGATCGTCGGGCTCTGGGACGCGGGGTGGTACCGCGAGATCGCCGAGCACGGCTATCCCGCGACCCTGCCGGTCGACGCCGCGGGGCAACTGCAGCAGAGCCCATGGGCCTTCTACCCGCTCTTCCCATTCGTCACGAAGGCGGTCATGACCGTCTCCGGCTGGCCTTTCGCGGCCGCGGGATCGACCGTGGCCCTGCTGCTCGGCGGGGCTGCCGCCGTGGTGATCGCGCTGCAGCTGCGTGAGCGCGTCGGCGCCCGGGCGGGCGTCGCCGCGGTCGTCGTGTGGTCCACCTGCGGGCCCTCGCCCGTACTCCAGGTCGCCTACAGCGAGTCGCTGGCGATCCTTCTGCTAGCACTGGTCCTGTGGGCGCTCCAGAAAGAAAACTGGTGGGCCGCGGCCGGCCTCGCGCTGTTCACCGGGCTGGCTCGGCCGATCGCCGTGCCCCTCGCCGTCGTGGCGCTCGTCGCGGTCGCGGTCCGCCTGCGGGAACGCGCGTCCCGGCCGGTGACCCGCGCGGAGGGCGGCGGCATGTTGGCCTCGCTCGCGGCCTGCGGCCTCGCGGGGCTGACCTGGCCGGTCGTCGCCTGGCTGGACACCGGAGTCCCCAGCGCCTACACCGACACCATGGCCACCTGGCGAGCTGGGCAGCACATCCAATCGCTGACCCCCTGGGTAGGCGTCGCCCGCTACGTGTTCGGCTCTGCTGGGGGACCGGTGGCCCTGGTGGTGATCATCGTGCTGCTCGTCGGGGTCGTTACCGGCCCCTGGGCGAGCCGCCTAGGGCCGGTGTTGCGGGCGTGGTGCCTCGCCTACCCCGCCTATCTGGCCTTCGTGCTCGACCCTGGCACGAGCGTTTTTCGCTATCTGGTGCCGCTCTACCCGTGGGCGGTCATCGCGGTCGACGGGGCGTGGCGGAGCCGCCGCGAGGTCTCGCCGTCCCGGGAACGCGCGGTGCTCGCCCCGGCGACGACGCGACCGTCCCTCGTCGATGCGCACGCCTTGCCCCCGCACGAACAGGGCCGCACGACATCCCCCGCCGGGGGGGCCGACGTGACACTCGCACCGCGCCGGGTCTGGGGGCTGACGGCTGTGTGGGTCGCGCTCGGCACCGCGACGCAGTGGTGGTGGCTGTACGAGCTCTGGCGGTTCGTGCCGCCCAGCGATTTCCCCCCGTGACGTGCGGCAACCTACGCAGGGCGGCGCGCCTTGATTTCGCAACCCGTCCTAAAGGCGCGATAATGGTGACTGACAGATTGCGGGCCGCGGACCACCGCAGTGCCATCGCGCCGTGGCTGCTCCGAGCCGCTCGGACGCCTGCGCGAACGAGACGGGGCCGGTGCCGCACCATTGGGAGGAAGGGCAACACATGGCCGCCATGAAGCCGCGTACGGGTGACGGACCGCTGGAGGTCGCGAAGGAGGGCCGCGTCATCATCGTGCGCATGCCGATCGAAGGCGGCGGGCGACTCGTCGTGGAGATGAGCCCTGATGAGGCGGCGGACCTGGGGCGCGCCATCCAGAGCTGCGAGAACGTGCCGTTCTGAGGCGCGTGACATGGCGAAGGGGCCGCCCGTTGGTCGGGCGCGGCCCCTTCGCCGTGCGTCGTCGGTCTGTGTGGGCCGGGATGGCACGTGTGAGGGCCGCGACGACGGTGGCTCAGCGACGGACGGCGACCATCAGGCCGTCACCCACGGGTAGCAGGCAGGGCATGAGCCGGTCGTCCTCACGCATCCGTTTGCCGAGATCGCGCAGCAACGTCGTGACCTCGTCACGCGCTGCGGGGTCGGCCACCTTGTCGTGCCACAGCATGTTGTCGAGCGCGACGACGCCACCGCGGCGCAGTAGGCGGATGGCCTGCTCGCAGTAGCGCGGGTACTCCTCCTTGTCCGCGTCGATGTGGACCAGGTCGTACGCCCCGTCCGTGAGCCGAGGCAGCACGTCCAAGGCGTGGCCGTTGATCACCCGGGTGCGTTGTGTCGGGATGCCGGCCTGCGCGAACGCGGCCTTCGCGGCGCGCTGGTGCGCTGGCTCGATCTCGATGGTCGTGAGAATCCCGTCAGCCGGCATGCCCTCCAGGAGCCACAAGCCCGACACGCCGGCACCGGTGCCGATCTCGACGACCGCGCGCGCGGCGGAGGCGGCAGCGAGCAGCCTCAGGGTCGGGCCCGTGCCGTGCAGGACAGGCACGGCCCCCAGCTCATCGCCGCGTGCCCGGGCCGCCTCGGTGATCGGGGGCTCTGTGATGAACTCCTCGGCGTAGATCCACGATGCCGGCTTCAGCGCGCTCATGGAGGCCAAGCCTAGTGCGTGCCCGCGACGTGCTTCTGCGCCGTGCCGACGCGCTTCGCGGCAGCCCCTCAGCAGACTCCCAGACTTGTGCGGCACCGTGGGCATGTCGTCCGGGCCTCCCGCCCCGCGACGCTCCACATGACCGCTTGACCCGCCAACAGCGAAGGGGATCCGAGGTGGCCGCCACCGTCCGGCCCGACGTCACCGATCCGGCAGCGCCCCGCGCCGTCGAACCGACCAGCGCAGCCGCGGAAGCTTCGGAGCAAGCCTGGACGCCGCCCACGTGGGACGACGTCGTGCGGCAGCACTCCGCCCGGGTCTACCGACTCGCGTACCGCCTGACCGGCAACCAACACGATGCTGAGGACCTGACCCACGACGTGTTCGTGAGGGTTTTCCGCTCGCTGGACCGCTACCAGCCGGGAACCTTCGAGGGTTGGTTGCACCGCATCACCACGAACCTCTTCCTCGACCGCATGCGCCGCCGCAAGAGGATCCGCTTCGACGTCCTGTCTGATGAGGCCGCCGCGCGCATCCCGAGCCGCATCGTGGGGCCGGAGGAGTCGTATGCCCAGGGCACCATGGACGACGACGTGCAACGGGCCCTCGACGGGCTCTCCCCGGAGTTCCGGGCGGCCGTAGTGTTGTGCGACATCGAGGGGCTGTCGTACGAGGAGATCGCCGCCACGCTCGGCATCAAGCTGGGCACCGTGCGCTCACGCATCCACCGTGGCCGCGCCCAGCTGCGCGCCGCATTGGCACATCGGGCCCCGACCTCGGCTCGCTCGCGAGCGACGCGGCTGCCGACTTTGGGTATAGCCGCGGCCGGCGCCTGACGAACGCCGCGTTCACGGACGAACCCCCGCTGGCTGGGGCGGGCACAATTCTTACGGCGCGTCTGGCGGTGCTTCGGCCGCCGGGGGCTGGGAGTGCTGCACCATGTCGGCGAAGACCGGCGTCCAGTGCATGCTCAGCGCCTCGCGACCCATGAATAGACCCAGGTGGCCGCCTCGTGCGGTGCGCTTCATGATCTGGTCCGCAGGGGTGGACACATAATCCTCCAGCGCCCAGACCTGCTTCGGCGGCGTGATGTGATCCTCCGAGCCGACGATCAGGTAGAGCGGGGCCGTGATCTCCGACAGTTCGACGATCCGGCCGCCGACGAGGAGCTCGCCCTTGATCAGCTGGTTCTTTTGGAACAAGTGCTCAATGGTCCACAGGTAGAAGTCGCCCGGGATGCTTTGTGTCCACCGAAACCAGGTCTCGAACTTGCGGTATCGGTCGACATGGCCGCGGTCGTTGATGTTGGCGAGCAGCTGCAACTGACGGCTCAACTCGGTGTGGGGCCGCAGCCCCATGAACCCGGCGAGCAGGAAGTCGCCGGGTAGCACCCCGCCGTTCGCGGCGACGACGTTGCGATAAAAGCCCAGGCTGTAGCCGGGCGTGAGGCCGCGCAAGCAGTCATAGAGGATAGGCTCGCCCGCGTGGCAGTCGATCGGCGCGCCGGCCACCGTCAGCGAGTTGACCGTCTGCGGATATAGCGCCGCGTAGATCGTCGCCAACCACCCACTCTGGCCGTCCCCGACGATGTTGGCCTTGCCGCCGAGCAGGAGAACGGCCTCGGCGATCACTGAGATGTACGTCGTGATCGAGCTGTGCTTGGTCGCCGACGTGGCGCCGGTCCAGTCCATGGAGTAGACCCGGGTGAGGCCCGCCTCCCGGGCGGTGCGGACTTGGCTCTGGTCCGGCGCGAAATCCGCGATGCACGAGTCGTGGCCGGTGTGAGGGGGGAGCAGGAGTGTGGGAATCATCGCGGGACTGTCGGGGTCGGAGAAGTCGCGCAGCCTCGCCACGGACCACTCGGTCAGCACGTTGTTCGGGGTAGCCCACTGGGGCCGCTCGCTGCGCAACGCGGTGCCCCACCACTTCAGCAAGTCGAGCGGAACGTCGACCGGTGACGCGCCGCGCGCCATGAAGTTCGCCCAGTAGTCCCGCGTACCGCGCATCAGCGCGTCGTACGTGCCCGTTTGGGCAGCAGCCAGAGAGGCCAGGACTCCCTCAGGGCCCGCCTTCTGCGGGGAGATGTCGTCGGCCGGGGGTTGGGTCGCCATGTGGTGCCTCCTCGTCGATGTGGGAGCTGCGGTGCGCGACCCGGGGACGTTGCGTGGGGGGCCGTGTCGGAGAGCGGGCAACGCTCGTCCTGAAAAGACGCGCGCACGGATTCCGTTCGCGCGTCTTTCCAGAGTAGGTCGTGGCCGCACCGCCGTGCGGCGGAGGAGGCGAGAGATGTCGCACCCCTGAAGGACTCGCGCCGATCGTCCATGGGACCGCCATAGCCTGCGACACGCGCTGGTGGGCCTGCGCAATCGCGCAGGCCCACCAGCGGGCTGTCCGCGTGCGTCGCACGCGTCCCACATCACTTGTGCTCAAGCATCTCCCGAGCCGCGGACGTATAGGCGCCACTGATGGCCTTGAGGTACGTCGCCTGAAGCTCCGCGAACTCTGCGATCCAGTCGATCTGCGACGCGTTGGCCAGCTTGGACTGCACGCCGATGATGCTCGCCAGGGAACGCTCGTATGCGTCGAGCGTCGCCATGCCCGCGCCCTTCGACGAATCGATGAGCTTCTCGGTCATCTCGCGGATCCGGGCCGAAGCCTCCTCGAACATCTGGGGATCGGTCGGGGAAGTGACCATGGATGCCTCCTTGCAGCGGGCTGTCGGGGATATCGGACACGAACAGTCTGCCACATGTTCGGTATCCCAAACAGCGGGTCACATGTGCTGGCCGCCGTTGACGCCCCACACCTGGCCGGTGATGAACGAGGACTCGTCCGCCGCGAGGAAGAGCACGACGCGTGCGATCTCATCGGGGTGTCCCATGCGGCGCACCGGGATCTGGCCACAGAGCTTGTCGCGTACCTTCTCCGGCACAGCCTGGACCATCTCGGTGAGGACGTAGCCGGGCGTGACCGTGTTGACGGTCACGCCGATGCCGTCCGGGTCGAGCTTGCCCGCACGCTCCAGGTGCCAGCAGACCTCGCGGGCGAGGGTCTTCGTGAGGCCGAACTGACCGGACTTGCTCGCGGCATAGTTGGCCTGCCCGATGTTGCCGGCCTCGCCGATCAGGGAGCTGACGTTGACGATCCGGCCGGTGCCGCGCTCCAGCATGTTCCGCAGGGCAGCCTGCGCCAGGTAGAACGCACCGGACAGGTTGACGTCGATGACGTCGTTCCACTCCTTGTCGTCCATCTTGAGGATGGTGTGGTCCTTGGTGATGCCCGCGTTGTTGACCAGGATGTCCAGTTTGCCGTGCTGCTCGATGACCTCTTCGATGGTGCGGCGGCAGTCGGCACCGTCGCCGATGTTGCCCTTGTGCAGGCTGAACTCCCCCTCGGGGAAGTCCGCCTTCAACGTGGCCAGGTGTGCCTGGGCCGCCTCGTCGTTGCCGGAGTAGCCGAGGCCGACGACGGCGCCGCGGGAGGCGAGCATGTGGCTGATCGCGGCGCCGATGCCGCGCGTGCCGCCGGTGACGAATGCTACGCGGCCGGTCAGGTCGATGCCGTGGCTGGTGTCCTTGAACTTGGACATAGAAATGGGCTCCTATCGGTGAAGGGTATGGCGAGTGTGCGGTGTTGTGGCTGGGAAGGGGGATACGGAAAGCATGGCCCACGGACGGTCAGGGAGGTGAGACTAGGTTCACCGACGCAGCGGGCGAGTGTCCCGATCGGGCGTCAGTCGCTCCGTTCGGCGAGCCAGTCGGCGATGTCCGGCCAGACCTCCCTGCGCGCCTTTGACCCCGCCATGAGGCCGATATGGCCGCCGGCGCGGTCGAAATGCGTCACGTCGTCGGAGGAGACGAGATCGAGTAGCGGCAATGTGCCAACGCGGGGTGCGATGTGGTCGGCACCCGCCGTCACCACCAGGGTCGACTGCGTGATGTTGGCGAGATCGACGCGGCGACCACGCAGGATGACGCGGTTGCGCACGAGCTGGTTCTCCTTGAACAGCCACTGCACCCACTGTTGGAATGCCTTGGAGGGGAACGGCGGGTTGTCCGCGACCCACTTGTTCATGGCCTGCCAGGTGGATCGGTTGATCTTGCCGGCAGCGACGGATTCGTACAGCTTGCGGTACGTGGTGACGTAGTTGGTGACCGGCTTCATCATCCGGTTGGCCCAGTCGACGTACCCACCCGGAAGCAAGGGCATGCTCTGCGTGATGTGGTCGACGTCGAAGGAGTCGCGGTTGAGCCAGTGCGCGTACAACGTCTCCGTGGTGTCCACGGGCATGGTCAGCAGGACGAGGTTGCGCGCCGGACAGTCATCGGTAATGGCCGCATACATCGCCGCAAGCACCGCCCCCATGCACCAGCCGATCATCGAGACGTCCTTCTGTCCCGACTCGCGCAACGTCTCGCGGACCGCCCAGGCGAGCTGGTCGCAGACATACTCTTCCAGGCCCATGTCAGAGTCCTCGTCCTGGGGGACACCCCAGTCGAGGAGGAACACGTCGAAACCCCGCTTGAGCAGGAACTCCACGAAGGAGTTGCCCGGTTGCAGATCATAGATCATGGGGCGGTTGATCAGCGCAAACACGAGGAGGATCGGCACGTCATGCTGCCGGTTCGAGCTGCGGTAGCGATAGAGGGTCGCCTTGCGATGCGTCCACACCACGTCGCGCGGTGTCGTGCCGATCTTCGCCTCGGACGTCGTCAGAAGAATATTGCTGGTCTCCAGGAGGGCCCGCGAGGTCTTCAGGAGGCTGCTGAACGGGCGGCTCATGCGCCCTCGCCGGTGCGGGAGGCACGCCTGGTCGATTCCGTCGGGGACGGCGCGCTCGCGGTGATCGACGTCTGAGGCGCGACGGCCGCGACCGCGGCGGGGGGACCGGCGGTCGCCTTCGTGGCGGCCCGTGGCGGGCGTCGGCGCGCCCGGGGGGCGTCGCCGCTCTGCTCCTCGGACGCGGCGCGGCGCGCAGCGCTCGACGGGCGCTCGGTGAGCTCGGCGCGCAGACCGCGCACCTCGCCCTCCAGGGCTTCGATGCGCTGCAGCACGAGCTCGAGTTTGTCTTCGGTGCGCCCGATTTGGCGGCCGACCCCCGCGAGGTCGGTGCGCCCCGCGATGTGGGTGCGTCGGATGATGTCGTCGAGCACATTGCCGGAGATCCGGCTGGCCGACATGGCATTGCCCACCAGCATCGAGAGCATCTCGGCGAAGCCTTGTGAGGAGACGACCTCCTCCATGGTCTGCGAGGTCTTCTTTTCGGTCTCTTCGTACGCGCGCCGGATCTGCTCCATGGGGGAGAGGGGCCGTTGCTCGCTCATCGTGCTCCGTCCATCGCCGTGTGGGAAAAAAAGCGTGTCTCATAGATGAGCCACACTGGGAGTGTGCCCGACCGCTCCCGGTGGAGCGATCGCTTGCCCGGTGTGGCTCGCTCGGCCGCCGTCCAGGGGCTCGGCCAACTCTCGTCGGACGGAGTGATGCGACCTAGGATCGTTTATAACGGTCGCACCCCGTGCTACCGATCAGTACGCGGAGGAATTCGTTGAGCGGGGCGGGTATGAGATCGTCGTGGTGATGAGGTGGGAAGCCACGGTGAGCGGCCGTGTCGCTCCACAGCCAGGCTGAGATGCCGGAGTGAGGTGAGTGAGGTGGGGGAACGGACTCCTGGCGGTCGCCGGGCGGCGAGGGAGATCGGGTCGACGGCGCTGGGCTCGTTCATCCGCGCTCAACGTCAGCTCTCCGACATGTCGTTGCGCCAGCTGGCCACGCTGAGCAACGTCTCCAACGCCTACCTCAGCCAGATCGAACGCGGCCTGCACCAGCCGTCGTTCAAGGTCGTGCAGTCCATTGCCGAGGCCCTGAACATCTCTACGGAGTATCTTCTGAGCCAGTCGGGCTGGCTGACGCCCACGGGCCGGAACGCCCGTGAGCAGACCGACACGGAGGCGGCGATTCAGGCCGACGCTGTCCTCACCGACGAGGAGAAGCAGGTCGTGCTGGGTGTGTACCGCAGCTTACGACGGCGACACGACACACCCTGATCGCCACGGGGCGCCTCGAGCTCCCCACCGTTCATCGTCCGCAGGTGGAACGACAGACCACGCGCAGCGTGCCACTCGTCGGATGGGCGTGGCCGCACGCGAATTTCTGTTTTGATCGCTTGACATACCAAGCGCTCGTGCTTAGGATATCAATCAGTTGGACCGTTGAATCGGTCCCAACGCACCCGGCGAACTTCGGCGCCTACGGCGCCTGACCCTTCCCGGACGACACCGGCCGAAGCCACGGCGTGATCGCCAGGCCCCGGCTACGCACAGACGTTCAGCACCCACAAGGAGCACAGACATCATGAGCATGAGCGCTCAGTACTTTGAGGCCGCCCGCACCGCCCAGGAGCGGTGGGTCGCCAGCCTGCAGAACATGGCGAACGAGGCCAGCGGCGCGTTGCCGTCGCGCATGGCCGGCCTCGACACCGACTCACTGGGCAAGCAGGCCCACGAGGGCATCGACCAGGTCTTCGACTTCTGGGCGAAGTCCATGAAGGTGCAGCGCGAGATCGCCCGCAAGGTCGCGGACGCCAACATCGAGTACCTGTCGGCCTTGCAGGGCCAGGCTCTCGCCGTGAGCCAGCAGGCCACCGAGCAGGTGAAGGAGGCCACCGCGCAGGTGGCCGAGGTCACCCGGCATGCGCAGGATCAGGTCGCGGAGGCCGCCGCGAAGGCGGAGGAGTCCATGGCCAACGCAGCGAACAGCGCCGCCCGCGTCGCCAAGGCCGCCCCGTCGCGGACCACGCCCAGCAAGTGACCTCCCGCGCCGTCTGACGAGGCGACGCTGAGGATATCCCTGCCGAAGCCCCGCTCGACCCCTTGGGTCGCGCGGGGCTTTGGTGTCTGAGCCCATCGGGTCGCCGCGGGGACCCTGGCGGGGGCCGTTCTACGATAGGCAGAAGCGGGCGGCTCGGAGATGGCGTTGGCCTGAACGGCCGTCTCCCGCGGTCGTCTTGCGACAGGGGTGCTCATGTTCGACATCAACGGGTGGGAGTTCGTGATCATCCTCGTGGTCGCCCTCGTCGTGATCGGCCCCGAGCGCCTGCCGGAGTATGCCGCCCAACTGCGTCGCTGGGTGCGCCAGGTGCGCAGGCTCGCCGACGGGGCCAAGGAGCAGCTCCGCGAGCAGATGGGTCCCGACTTCGACAACGTGGACTGGAAAGCCTACGACCCCCGGCAGTATGACCCGCGCAAGATCGTCCGCGAGGCCCTGCTCGAAGAGCCCCACGCGCCGGCCCCGAGCTCCGACGATTCCGCCACCCGGAGCGATCCCCGACCTGTCGTCTTCGATCCCCAGCGGGCGACACCCTATGACGCCGACGCGACCTGAACGGGGATGCCTCAGCGCTGGGGCGTGAGCCCCAGCTTGCGCCCGGCAAGCCCCCGGGACCGGGAGGCGAGCTCTTGCGCGATCACGCGCAGAGCGCGACCGGACGGTGAGTCGGGGGCATGCACCACCACTGGCCGCCCCTCGTCGGCACCTTCGCGCAGCGCGGGGTCGAGGGGAATCTGGCCGAGCAGAGGCACCGGAGCGCCCGTCACCCGGGTCAGCGAGTCGGCCACGGCTTGGCCGCCGCCGCTTCCGAAGATCTCCTGTCTGCTGCCGTCGGGCATCTCCAGCCACGACATGTTCTCGATGACGCCGACGATCTTCTGGTGGGTCTGTACCGAGATCGTCCCGGCGCGTTCTGCGACCTCCGCCGCGGCGTGCTGCGGGGTGGTCAACACGATGATCTCCGAGGAAGGAATCGACTGCGCCACGGAGATGGCCATGTCGCCCGTGCCGGGCGGCAGGTCCAGCAGCAGAACGTCCAGGTCCCCCCAGAACACGTCGGCGAGGAACTGCTGGAGCGCCCGGTGAAGCATCGGGCCGCGCCAGATCACCGGCTGGTTGTTCGGCACGAACATGCCGACGGAGATCACCTTCACGCCCGCCGCCTCTGGCGGCATGATCATGTCCTCCACCTGGGTCGGCGGGTAGTCGACGCCGAGCATGCGGGGGATGGAGAAGCCGTACATGTCTGCGTCGAGCACGCCGACCTTGAGGCCCTCGGCCGCGAGCGCGACCGCGAGGTTCGCGGTGACCGACGACTTCCCGACGCCGCCCTTGCCGGAGGCGATCGCGTAGACGCGGGTGAGGGAGTCGGCCCTGGCGAACTGGTTCTCCCGCTCCGGGACACCGCCTCGTAGCGCCTCGGACAGCCCCTTGCGCTGCTCGTCGTTCATGACGCCGAGCGTGAGGTCGACGTCGGTGACGCCCTCGACGGAGCGCAGCGCGTTGGTGACGTCGTCGGTGATTTTGGCACGCATCGGGCAGCCGGCGACGGTGAGCAGCACGGTCACGCTGACCTTGCCGGCATCGTCGGCGGACAAAGAGTCGACCATGCCGAGCTCGGTGATCGGCTTGTGGATCTCGGGGTCGTCGACGGTGGCGAGTGCGTCCATGAGGGCGTCGTGAGAAGGCGCTGGCATGTGCACCACTCTAATCACCGGTCGGATCGGCGCGACCGGCCCGGCCTGCCCGGACAACCCCGGTGGCGCCGGTCGCGTGCCGGGCGCGGGTCAGCGCTTGCCGGATCGCTTGTCCCGCAACGAGCCGTCCTCGGGC
>JBDTWM010000008.1:0-45065 GCA_040006675.1 Dermatophilaceae bacterium
CCTGCTCGATCAGGTACCGACCTGCGGGTGAGTCCTTCTTGATGGCGCCGGCGGGGGAGATGTGGTCGGTCGTCACTGAGTCCCCAAGCAGGACCAGCACTCGCGCGTCGAGGATGTCTTCGATCGGTCCAGCATGGCGAGGCATGTCGTCGAAGAAGGTCGGCGCGCGCACGTAGCTTGAGGAGTCCTGCCACTCGAACATGTCGCCCGAGGGAAGGTCGAGGCTCTTCCAGTTCTCGTCGCCTTCGAACACGTCGGCGTAGCCCTGGGTGAACATCTTGGCCTCGACGAACTTGTCCACGAGCTCGCGCACCTCGTGTGAGGTCGGCCAGATGTCACGCAGGTAGACCGGCCGGCCGTCCTGATCGTGCCCGAGCGGGTCGCGGGTCAGGTCAACCTGCATGCTCCCGGCGAGGGCGTAGGCGATGACCAGTGGCGGTGACGTCAGGAAGTTCATCTTGGTCTGGCCGTGGATGCGACCCTCGAAGTTGCGATTGCCCGACAGCACCGAGCTCACGTTGAGGTCGTGTTCGTTCACGGCATCGCTGACCTGTGGAATGAGCGGGCCGGAGTTCCCGATGCACGTCGTGCATCCGTAACCGACCAGGTGGAAGCCGAGCGTGTTGAGGTACGGAGTCAGGCCGGACGTGTCGAGGTAGTCGGTGACCACCCGCGATCCGGGCGCGAGCGAGGTCTTCACCCAGGGCTTGCTGGTCAACCCGCGCTCGACCGCCTTCTGAGCCAACAGACCCGCGCCAATCATGACCGACGGGTTTGAGGTGTTGGTGCACGAGGTGATCGCAGCGATCACCACCGCACCATGGTCGATGCTCGCCTGGGTGCCATCGTCGAAGGTCACCGCCGCGGGCTCCGAGGGCCAGGAGAACGCGTCACCCGAGGCGGATGGACCGGTCGGCTGGTCGGAGACGTGGTCCCCTGTGACCGCGACCGGGTCACTCGCCGGGAACGACTCCGCGGATGCCTCGTCGAGGCCGGTGGGTCCGGTCGTCGGCAACGGGTCCGCGTGGCTGGCCAGCAAGCGACGTATGTCGTGTTGCGCGGTCTTCAAAGAGATCCGGTCTTGTGGTCGAGCCGGTCCCGCGATCGACGGCTCGATGGAGGCCAGATCGAGCTCCACGGTCTGGGAGTAGACGGCCTCGTGGTCCGGGTCGTGCCACAGTCCCTGCTGCTTGGCGTAGGCCTCGACCAGGGCGACCTGCTCCTCGGGACGCCCGGTGAGGCGCAGGTACTTCAAGGTCTCGTCGTCGATCGGGAAGATCGCACACGTCGAGCCGTACTCCGGGCTCATGTTGCCCAACGTCGCCCGGTTCGCCAGCGGCACGTTCGCGACACCGGGCCCGTAGAACTCCACGAACTTGCCGACCACGCCGGTCTGGCGCAGTCGTTGCGCGACCGTCAGCACGAGGTCGGTCGCGGTTACGCCGTCGGGCAGTTCACCGGTCAGCTTGAAGCCGACGACGGGCGGGATCAGCATGCTCATCGGCTGTCCGAGCATGGCCGCTTCGGCCTCGATGCCACCCACGCCCCAGCCGAGCACGCCGAGCCCATTGACCATCGGCGTGTGCGAGTCGGTGCCGACGAGGGTGTCGGGGTAGGCCATCAACCCGTTGTCGCCCGCCCTGGTGAACACCACCCTGGCGAGATATTCCAGGTTCACCTGATGACAGATACCGGTGTCCGGTGGCACCACCAAGAAGTCATCGAACGCCTGTTGGGCCCAGCGCAACAGCTGGTAGCGCTCTTGATTGCGCTCGAACTCCAGGTCGGCGTTGCGCCGAAAGGCGTCCGCACGACCGAACACGTCGGCGATGACGGAGTGGTCGATGACCAGTTCCACGGGCACCAAGGGGTTGATCTTCTGCGGGTTCCCGCCGAACGCCGTCATCGCGTCGCGCATCGCGACCAGATCGACCACGCACGGCACGCCGGTGAAGTCCTGCAGGAGGACGCGCGCGGGCCGGAACTGAATCTCCGTGCCGTGCTCGGCGGCCGGGTCCCAGGCTGCCAGCGCGCGAACCTGGTCGGCATGGACGAGGACGCCGTCCTCACAGCGCAGCACGTTCTCGAGCAGCACCTTGAGGCTGAACGGCAGATGCGCGGCCCCCTCTACCCGGTCGAGTCGGTAGATCTCGTAGGACTGGTTGCCGACGCGGAGCTGGTCACGCGCGCCGAAGCTGTTCAATGTGTGGTCCACTTCATCTCCGCTTCTGCCGGGTTGTCTGCTCGAACGCGGTCGAGGTGAGCGTGGAATCAGCGTAGGCCTCTAACGCCGATCCAGCCGCTGCTGACGTGCGCCGTGTGGACCAATCTGCGCGGCGAGTCAGCGCCAGCGCTCCGAGGAGGTCGATGGGCAGCGGCAGCGACAGGCGCGGGGGACGGCGAGCGACATGGGGAGATGTCTCGTCGCTGCGCGTCGCTGGTCACTGCCGCCGTCCCGTTCCCGTGGACAGCCATACCGGCTCCTGTCCGAAAGTCGGGAGATCTAGCCCATCCGGACGCGCTATCTTCGGGCCGTTGGGACAGATTCACGGGTGTCGCTTGATCGTGACCATTCACACTGCTGAAGGAGCGCCATCGTGACCAATCGCTACCTGCAGGACAATTTCTCACCGGTGCGTGAAGAGTTGACCGTGACGGATCTGGATGTGACCGGCCGCGTACCCGAGCATCTGGACGGCCGCTACCTGCGCAACGGTCCGAACCCGCTGGGTGATCCGGGCGAGGCTCACCATTGGTTCCTCGGCGAGGGGATGGTGCACGGCGTGCGCATCGCCGACGGCCGAGCCACGTGGTACCGCAACCGTTACGTGCGCTCGGACGACGTCGCGCGACAGCTCGGCGAGCCCGCGCCGTCACCGGGGTGGGACAACCTCGACTTCGCCGCCAACACCCACGTGCTCGAGCACGCAGGGAAGACCCTGGCGCTCGTAGAGGGGGGCTCCTCGCCGTACGAGCTCACCGAGGAACTCGACACCGTCGGGCCCACCGATTTCGACGGCACGTTGCGGATGATGGGCTCCCTCCCGGCCGGCTACTCCGCGCATCCGCACCAAGACCCCGACACCGGTGAGCTGCATGCGATCTCATACAACTGGTTGCGGGGCAACCGTGTCGACTACACGGTGCGCGCTGCCGACGGACGCATCCGTCGGCACGTGCCCCTCCAGGTCGGTGGCAGCCCGATGATGCACGACTTCGCGCTGACCGAGAACTACGTCGTGCTCTACGACCTGCCGGTGGTGTTCGACACGCGACGGGCCCTGGAGACCATGCCCCGGGCGACGCGTCTGCCCCATCGCCTGATGCTGTCCGCGATCGTCGGCCGCAAGCCGCTACCCGATCCGGTGATCGCGCGGATCTCCCGAGGCTTCTACAGCGGGGCAGCGCCGACGACGCTGCCGTACTCCTGGGACCAGAACTACCCCGCCAGAATCGGACTCGTCCCGCGCGAGGGCAGCAGCGCGGACGTGCGCTGGTTCGACATCGACCAGTGCTTCATCTTCCACACGTTGAACGCTTACGAGGAGGGAGACACGGTCGTGGTCGACGTCGTCCGCCACGACCGGATGTTCGCGACCGTGTTCAACGGCCCCAACGAGGGGCCCACGACCCTTGCGCGGTTCAGCCTCGACCTGGCAGGCGGCAGGGTTCGCGAAGACCGTTTCGACGACCATTCGCAGGAGTTCCCACGCATCAACGAGCGACGGACCGGAAAGCGGCACCGTTTCGGCTACTCGGTCGGCATCCAGGATGGGCTGCCCGGCGATCAGGTGCTCCGCCACGACCTCGTCGGCGGCTCCAGCCTCGTGCGTCACCTCGGCGCGGGACGGGAGGCCAGTGAGTTCTGCTTCGTCGCACACGAGGCAGCCACCCAGGAGGCGGACGGCGTGCTCATGGGGTACGTGTTCGACCGATCGACCGGCACGAGCGATCTGGTATTGCTGGATGCCGAAACACTCCAGGACGTCGCAGCCGTCCACGTTCCGGCCCGCATCCCGGCCGGGTTCCACGGGAGCTGGAACCCGACCTCATCGTGAAGATCTTGATTGTGGGCGCGGGCATCGCCGGTCCGACGACGGCATTCTGGCTGACCAGGGCAGGACACGACGTTACGCTCATGGAACACGCGCCAGAGCTCCGGACCGGCGGGTACCTCATCGACTTTTGGGGTGCGGGGTTCGACGTGGCGGAGAAGATGGGCATCGTGCCTGAACTGCGGCGGCGCGGATACGTGTATACGGAAGCCAGGGCGGTCGATCGCGACGGTCGGCGGGTGGCGTCATTCAAACCTGACGTCATCATGGAGTCGATGGAGCGATACGTGAGTCTCGCCCGCTCCGACCTCGCTGCCGTGATCTACGAGGCTCTGGGCGCTGCCGCCGAGCTGATTCTGGGCGACACGGTGCAGGACCTGACGGATGACGGCGAGCGGGTCCGGATCACGTTCCAGAGCGGGAGGACCCGCGACGTCGACCTGGTGATCGGTGCCGACGGCCTGCACTCCCGGGTACGCAAGCTCGCGTTCGGCCCGGATGAGGATTTTGAGAAGTACCTGGGGATGGTCGTGGCCGCGTTCGAAGCGGACCGGTATCCGGAACGCGACGAGCTCGTCGCGCTGATGTACGCCGACGTCGGCTTCCAGGCGATCCGACTCTCTCTTCCCGACGACGGCACACTGTTCCTCCTCACCCTCCGGCATGTCGGTGACGTACCCGCCGATCGCGCGGCGCAGGAGAGCCTGCTGCGGGCGAAGCTCGGCGACAAAGGGTGGGAGGTGCCCGCAATGCTGGACCTCATGTCGCGTTCGAGGAGCTTCTACTTCGACTCGGTGAGCCAGATCCGGATGCCGTCGTGGACGACCGGGCGGGTTGCGTTGGTGGGCGATGCAGCCGCATGCCCGTCGTTTCTGGCCGGGCAAGGCTCCGCACTGGCAATGGTGGAGGCCTACACGCTCGCGACAGAACTCGCGCGAACTGATGGTCACGGTGAAGCCTTCGCTCGCTACGAGGAGCGGCTGGTCCCGTTGCTACGCTCCAAGCAGGATGCCGCGCAGAGATTGGGGTTGGCGTTCGCCCCCAAGAACAGGTTCGAACTCTTTGCCAGGAATACCGTGATGCGAATGATGAGGCTTCCCAAGGTTGCTGACATCGTGATGGGAAGAAGCTTTCACGATGCCGTTGAGCTCCCGTCGTTCCCCGGAGCCGAACCGGCCCGCTGAGCGACTGGTTCGCGACCAAGGCTCGCGCACCTACCGCCGCAGCAGCAACTGGCGCTTCCTAAGGGTGGTTCTGGACGAGCGCGTCAGGTCGGGCGGCGGTGCTATCTTCTGGCCATGATTGGCCTCTGGGACGTGGTGGTCCGTCCGGCGGTAGCGGATGACGCCGACGCCCTGGGCCTATTGCATATCGACGTCTGGGAAGACGCCTACTCCGACCTCATGCCGGCCGGTGTCTTTCAGGAACGACGCGCGAGCATCCCCGAATTGATCGGTCTTTGGCGCCAGCGACTAGCGCATCCGCCAGGTCGCACGACCGTGGCCGAGTATGCTGGGGGCCTGGTCGGATTCATCAGCGTAGGTCCACCGCAAGCGGATGATGTCGATGTCGACGAGGAGCTGTATGCGCTGTACGTACGCGCTTCCTGGTGGGGCTCCGGACTCGGAGCGTCACTGCTGACCTCGGCACTGGCGCAACGACCCGCGTACCTTTGGGTGCTCGGGGGGAACGATCGCTCGATCGCGTTCTACGGGAAGCATGGATTCGTCGAAGACGGGGTCACGCGAGCGGGTCAGTACGGCACCGAACTCCGCATGACTCGGGGGACAGCGGCGGTCCCGCCCGCCACGACTGGCACGGCGAATAGAACCCTCAACCCCAAGAGCGGCCATGTTGAAAACTGACAGGCCGTCTCGGGGTTTCGCCCTCATGCCGATGTGAGCGAACAGCCGAGGTGGTCCGCACTTGCATAGAATGGTACTGTTTCTTGTACCACTGGGAGGTGCGTCATGGCCATCACAGCAAGCGAAGCCCGCAAGAACCTGTTTCCCCTGATCGAGAAGGTCAACGACGACCGCACGCCGATCGAGATCACCTCACGACGTGGTGACGCCGTCCTCCTCTCGCGCGCCGACTTCGATGCGCTCGAAGAGACCGCTCACCTGCTGCGCGTCCCAGCCAACGCCAAGCGCCTCCTGGAAAGCCTGCAGCAGGCCAGGTCCGGTGACCGCCTGGAGCACGACCTCGTGAGGTGAGACTCGTCTTCACCCCCCACGGCTGGGGGGACTACACCTACTGGCTCACCGCCGACCGCACCAACCTCAAACGAATCAACCGGCTCATCGACGACGCAGTGCGCGATCCAACCTCTGGCATCGGCAAACCCGAACCACTGCGCCACATGCTCGCCGACATCTGGTCACGGCGCATCACCGAGGAACACAGGCTCGTCTACCTCGTCGACTGCGAAGATCTGGTCATCCTCCAAGTCCGCTTCCACTACAAGTAGCGCACGATCCTGCCGCCCTCAGCCCTGTTCCACTGGGGGGGTTGGCGTGGCGTGGCGTGGCGTGAGTTGTTGAGGCCGGGTGCCCTATTCGATGACCCGCTGGTCGTCCCAGCACCTTGTCGGAATCCTCACGATGCCGGGTGGAATGGACCCCTGAGTGGCTACCGTGAATTGTCGGCCCGGCTGGGGCCGGCTCCGCTTCCTCTCGATAGCCTCAGTGGGCCCTCGTGCAAGCCCGGCTGAAACCGGGCCGGTCGTGTGGAGGGGTGCGCTCGCAGGTCACAGGGTCTCGCGGCGGGGGTGTCCAATCCGGTTGAGTGCATCAGCGATATCGGCCAGCAATCGTTGACGGTTCAGCAGCATTCTTTGCTGGCTGACAATGTCCGCCAGGGGCCGACCGGTCGCCGTGTCGGCTGCGTCGAGAGCGTTGGTCAGCCCGTGACCGAGGTCGTGGTAGGCGCTTGCGACGACGGAAGTGAGTGATCGGCCGGCCTCGGCGAGGCGCTGGTCGAGGTCATAGCGGGCGCGGCCGAGGTGTTTGTCGGGCAGGTCGGACGCGCGTCGGCGGAGGTCCTTGGCGATCTGGCGGCGGGCGATGGGCGCGGGGGCGTGGCGGCGCAGAGTGACGGCCAGTGGGACGTCCCATCCGACGGGGTCGGTGAAGTCGAACCGAAACAGGCGCTGCTCGGGCAGGGCGACGGTGAGCGGCGGGAGGCGAAGTCGGATGCCGAGGTCTCGTTCGGAGGAGTCCCGCACGCTGTGAATGGCGTCGCTGAGATGGTGTTGCTCGTCGGCGACGATCTGCTGGAGTCGGTCGGTCACCCGAGTACCGCACTCCTCCTGCCAGGAGATCACCCCGTCGCGGACCATGCCTTGGAGCCGTTGCTCACCAGCGCCGCGGAGGTGACCGACCTCTTTGACGCTGCGGTCGGGGACGGTGAGCAGTTCTTCGACCGCTGCGCGCGCCTGGCGGGTGAGTGCGGCGGAGGAGACGGAGGCGGCGGCGATCAGGTCGCGGTGTAGCTCGTCAAGCAGCCATTCGACTCGGCTGGTGGCCTGTCTGGCGATGCGGGGTAGGGCCTGGAGGGTTCGCCCGAACGCCGCGACCTGTTCACGGCGGGCCGTGGATTGTGCGTCCAAGGCGGCCTGGGTCACGTCGGTCTCGTCGGCGAGGGAGTCGACGATGCGGCGCGAGGCGGCGGCGATGCTGGCGTCGAGATCTTGCCGCCCGTGGGCGGCCAGGCGGTGCGTGATGGTGTCGACGACCGCTCGCATTCCGCTGGTTGTGTATGCCGTGTCCTGCCCGACTAGCCGTGCTGTCAGGCCCTCCCGAGCGGAGCACGGAAGCACATCGACGCCGGGGATGACCGAGCGAAGGAAGGCGAGAGTATCGACCAGCTCGGTGGGCGCGAGCCGGTCGGCCTTGTTGAGGACGACGAAGGTGGCCACCGCCCGCTGTTGGACCTCCTTCAGGAGCGATGCCTCGGAGGCCGATATGGGCGGGTCGGCGGTGAGGACGAAGACGGCCAGGTCCATCCGGCCGAGGGCAGCCTGTGCCTGCGCACTGTTGTGCGCGAAGACGGATCCGAACCCGGGGGTGTCGACGAGCACCATTCCGGGTGCGGGCAGGTCGGTCTCGAGGACAACGGTCACCTGATCGACTCTTTTGGCGTTGGCCGGATTGCCACTTTCGGTGACGTAGTCGGCGAGGGCTGTCAGCGGGGCGTGCTCGCTACGGCCGTCGAGGCACCCGACGTCGATGTGCTCGGGACTTCCCGCGGTGATGGTCGTCGAGATCGAGGTGAGCGGCGTGACTCCGGTGGGGAGGATCTCGCGACCGAGCAGGGCATTGCCGAGGGTGGACTTGCCTCGTTTGGCCTCCCCCACGAGCAAGACACGGACCTGGCCGAGCGCCAGACGCGAGGTGAGGTCATGCACCTTCGCGGCCCGCTCAGGGTCACACAGGGGGAGAAGGTCTCCCAGGGCCCGGTCGAGAGAGTTGGCGGACATGCGGGCTCCTACCTGTTGGGTAGGGACCGTTGGCGTGGTCGCGGTTACCTGCGAGTCCCACCGCCGTCCTGCGTCTTTCTCAGGTTACCAAGCCGCGACGGCGTGTCAGGGCATCCCGTAGGGCAGGTCGGGGTGCGTGGCGGAGATTTCGATGAGCCGGTTGTACTTGGCGACTCGTTCGCCGCGGGCGGGTGCGCCGGTTTTGAGGTGTCCGCACCCGGTGGCGACGGCGAGGTCGGCGATGAAGGTGTCGGGGGTTTCTCCGGAGCGGTGGGACATGAACTGTCGGTAGCCGGCGTCGGCGCACAGGCGCATGGCTTGGAGGGTTTCGGTGACCGTGCCGATCTGGTTCAACTTGATCAGGGCGGCGTTGGCGATGTGGTCGCGGATCCCATCGGCGATGATCGCCGGGTTGGTGCAGAAGACGTCGTCGCCGACGAGTTCGACCCGCTCTCCCAGGCGGCTGGTCAGCTGCTGCCATCCGTTGGGGTCGTTCTCGGCGAGTCCGTCTTCGATCAGCCAGATGGGGTATCGGTCCAGCATGGCTTCGTAGCGGTCGATCATCTGGTCGGACGTCAGGGACGCGTCGTGGACCCGGTAGCTGCCGTCGTCGGCGCGGAACTCCGATGAAGCGGGATCGATCGCGATCGCGATGCCGTCACGGCCGGTGGGGTATCCGGCGTCGGTGATGGCAGCCAGGATGATGTCCAGCACCTCCTCGGGCTCGGCGATGTCTGGGGCGAAGCCGCCCTCGTCGCCCAGACCGGTGGGGTGCCCGGCGGCAGAGAGGCGCTTCTTCAAGGCGGCGTACACCTCCGTGCCGGCGCGGACCGCCTCGGCCATGGTGGGGGCGCCGAGCGGGCAGACCATGAACTCCTGGAAGTCCAGCAGGTTGGCCGCGTGGACGCCGCCGTTGAGCACGTTGAAGCAGGGCACCGGCATCCGCGGGGGCTGTCCGGGAACCCCCGGCAGCGACTGGTAGAGCTCCTGGCTATGGGCGTTGGCGAGGGCACGCGCATACGCCATCGAGACCCCGAGGATGGCGTTGGCGCCCAGGCGGGACTTGGTCGGCGTGCCGTCCAGGTCGATAAGGACGCGGTCGAGGTCCTCCACCGCGCGGTAGCCGTGACCGGTCACCGCGTCGGCGATTTCACCGGTGACGTGGCTGACGGCGGTGAGCACGCCGAATCCGCCGTAGCGGTGCGGGTCGCCGTCACGCAGCTCGACGGCTTCGCGGGTGCCGGTCGAGGCACCGGAGGGAACCATCGCCACCCCCCGCGTGCCATCGGTCAGCGTGACCGTGGCCATGACGGTCGGCCGGGCCCGCGAGTCGAGGATCTCTAGAGCGTGAACGTTGGCGATGTTGGCTGGGCTGGTCATCAAGGCTCCTGCGGTTCGTCGCGGGTAGGCGTGGCGCCCACCCTCGCTACGGGGTAGGGACCATCAGCCGGTGCGGCAGTTCGGAGGGTTGATTCCGGGCGGGTTCCATCGCCACTGACGATGATACTCGCCCAGGGTTCGGCGACCGGGCCGGCGGCCAACAGGAACCCAGAACGGCGCCGACGTTGTCGCGGGCGCGTTCGAGCCCGAACCCTCGCCCGTACCTGTCTTGGGGCCAGGTCCGTCCACAAAGTCCGACGTGCGGGGAGACTCACCCGCCACCACCTCAGATGGGAAGAGCCCCATTGAGGTTTTCTCACCAGCCAAGGCGCCCCCTTGGTTAGTGAGAAAACCTCATTGATCGATAAGGTGTCCTTGGCGATGGATCCCGCCAGGGCGCCTTGCGTGCCCGAACCGCCGGTTGGCTGATGGTTCCTGTTCATCAGCGGTCTCCGTGGCCGCCACCGATGGGCAGGCAGCTGCTCCCGTCGTTGAGTGTCTGGAGAGTCACCGATGGGCGAGAGAGTCCCGCCGCAGCCGCACCCCTCCCGAATCACCGACTTCGCGGGCCATCCACTCGTGGTCTCGGTGATGCAGGACCAGTCGTCGGTCGTCGCCCTGACGGCGGTGAACCTCGCACGGGCGATCAAGGCACCCGCGCTTTACTTCGCGCACGTCGACACCTCGCGTTACGCGGACCAGGAGTATCCGGACGGTACGGTCCGACACGTCCCGATCGATCCCGACCTCGACGACGAGGCCTGGCCGGGCCGGGAAGCTGCGTTGACCCGACTGGTCGCTGAGTGGATGCAGGGGCAGGACCTGCCTTGGCATTTCCGGTATCTCGCGGGACGGGCGGACCGAGCGTTGACGCACCTGGCTCGAGCGGTCGACGCCGCGGGATTCGTCGTCGGGGCCCACGTGGGGCACCATCACCGCATCGCTGACTTCGTCAACGGGTCGCTGTCGATGCAGCTGCCACACCGTCAGCACCGGCCCGTCATCGTCGTGCCGGTCCGTGTGGTCGACTGGCAGGGCCGAGCGCCGTGGGAGTGACCGAGGCCACTCACCGTCGAAGGGTCGCTGTCCGACGTCGCTCACGGGTGCTCGGGCTGGTCTTCCTCGGCGGCACAGTCGGCACAGCCCTGCGTGCCGCCCTCGAGGGAGTGGCGCCTGCCTCGGCGCATGCGATGCCGTGGACGACCTTGGTCATCAACGTGGTCGGGTCGTTCGCCCTCGGGTTGCTGCTTGAGGTCCTCGTCCGGACCGGGATCGACTCCGGATGGCGAAGGAGCGTGCGCCTCGGGCTGGGCACCGGCGTGCTGGGTGGATTCACGACCTACAGCACCTTCGCTGTCGAGACGGTCGAGCGGCTGACTCTCGAGGCGCATCTCATCGGCTTGGCGTATGCCGCGATCAGCGTGATCCTCGGTGTCGCCGCTGCCGCCGCGGGGTACCGGTGGGCGCACCAGATCGGCCGGCCGGCAGCAGGTCAGACGGCGCGCGGATGATCACGCTCCTCCTCGCGTGTGCTGGTGGTCTCGGTGCCACGTCCCGGTTCGTCACGGACACCCTCGTCGCGCGGCACAACCCCTTCCGGATCCCACTCGGCACGATCGTCATCAACATCTCCGGATCGTTTGTCCTGGGACTGGTGACCGGCCTCGTCGCGCTCAAATCTGCCGACTCGACCGCCAAGGCAGTGCTGGGCACTGGATTCTGCGGGGGCTACACGACCTTCAGCACCGCCTCCGTCGAGACCGCACGACTATGGGTCGCAGAGGGGCGCGGCACCGGAACCCGCTATGCCGCGGTAACGCTCGTGGCATCCGTCGCCGCCGCAGCGCTCGGACTGACCCTCGGCCACCTCATCGCGTGAGGGGAGCAGGCATGACCACCCAACGCCAACAACACCTCGACTCAAGCGAGGCGCAGTCGCCTGTCATGATTCTCGTCCGCCATGGACGCACGACGCTGAACGCCGCCGGGCGGCTGCGCGGGCATCTCGACCCGCCGCTGGACAAGGTGGGCATCGCCGACGTCGCGCGGCTCGCGGACCGGCTGGCGCCCATGCTGGCCGATCGCCGCCCGCACCGCGTCCTGTCCAGCCCACTGGCTCGAGCGACCCAGACGGCGCAGGCGATCGCCGATCGAGCGGGCCTCACGGTCGCCATCGATGACCGCCTCCTGGACCGGGACTACGGGAGCTGGGCGGGTGAACTGACCGGCCTGGTGGTCGAGCGATGGGGCTCGATCGATGATGCGCCCGGGGTGGAGTCACGCGCGAGTATCGCCGCCCGGGCCCGCGGCCTCCTGACCGAGCAGGTCACCGACGCACCGACCGTACTTGTCACCCATGACGCGATCCTGCACGCCATGCTCGAGCAGCTCGACCCGAGCCTGGCGGACGTGCCTCTGGACCTGACGAGCTGGTCTCTGATCGGGCAGGTCGGTCAGGGGCCCCTGACCGTCATCAGCACGAACAACCGCTGAGGCAGCCATGGACGAACCCACCAGGTCAGCACCGGAACCCGACGACGGGAAGCGATGGTTCACTCCCGGCGTGGTGAGCGTCGGCGGCGCCTCGATGTTCTCTGACGCCGGGCACGAACTGGTCACCTCGCTGTTGCCGAGCTTCGTCACGTCGACGCTGCACGCCGGGCCCGCCACGCTGGGCGCCATCGATGGGGTCGCCGACGCTCTGACCGGGCTGAGCAAACTCGCCGGCGGACCCCTGGCGGCAGACCCGTCCCGGCGGGGGCGCCTGGCCAGCAGCGGCTACCTCGGCACCGCGATCGCGACTGCCGCCATCGGCCTCACGACCGCGGTGTGGCAGGTGGCCATCCTGCGCGGGCTCGCCTGGGTATCGCGGGGTCTGCGCTCACCCGCCCGCGACATGCTCCTGACCGACCTCGCCCCGACCAAGGCCTACGGCCGCGCGTTCGGGGTCGAGCGGGCGGGGGACAACCTCGGTGCGATCCTCGGGCCGCTGCTGGCGGCCGGTCTGGTGGGCATCATCGGGATCCGCCAGGCGATCCTCCTGTCGATCTTCCCGAGCATCCTCGCCGCCGGCGCCATCACCATCGCCGCCGCCGAGGCCCGCCGGACCCTGCGCCCCTCCGAGGGCAAACAGGCCCTGAGGCTCAACGTCACGGCTCTTCGCCGTGCTGGGATCGTCCGGCTGCTGGCGCCGGCCGCGTGCTTCGAGTTCGGCAACCTCGCCACGACGCTGCTCATCCTGCGGGCCACCGACATCCTCAGCCACTCCGCTGGTTGGACGGTGACCGCCGCGACCAGCGCGGCGATCCTCATGTACGCCGCTCACAACGCGGCCGCTTCCGGGTCGGCTCTGTTGAGTGGCTCGCTCATCGATAAATTCGGTCCCTGGCCCGCCTTCGCTGCCGGTGCCTTCGCGTATGCAGTGGCCTACCTGCTGTTGGCCACTGCCGGGAGCGCGCACGTCACCATCGCCGCGTTCCTCCTCGCAGGTATCGGGATCGGCCTCGTCGAAACATCCGAATCGGCCACGGTCGCGCTGGGGCTGCCCACACACTTGCGGCCCCACGCTTTTGGCGTGCTCGGTCTCACCCAGTCCGTCGGCGACCTCGGCGCCACGGTCGTCGCGGGCATCCTCTGGACTTTCTTCTCCCCAACCGTTGCCTTCGCCTACGCCGCAGCCTGGATGATCGCGGCACTGCTCACGACCTCGGCGCTACACCCGAAGTAGGAAGGCGATGGGGCTCGTCGCACCTCACGAGTCCCTGGGTACCAGTGAGAGACGCTGACGCCACGGTCCTAACCTGCCCGAACCGCCAAACACGTGGGACGACCGACACGCCACCGCCAAATAAATGGAACTCCGCCAACTCAGCTGGGATCCCACATGTAGGTCCCGGCGATTCCTGTCACTCGCGCGAGCCGCTGACCTGCGCCAATCTGGGTGCGTGAACGACCTTGTGAAACCTGACATACGACAGCAAGCAGCTTGCAGTGACTCCCGGCCAGTCCGGACGGTTGCGTCTGATGAGGCGCCGGTGAGCGTTCCCGTGCGGTGACCCGGGCGAGTGAGGATCGTGGGGTCAGCCCAGGGTCAGGTCTCGACGTCTGACTGCCCACAGCCCGAGGCTGACGGTGAGCGTGAAGACGGCCACCCGCGCCAGAGGCGTGAGGAATCCGTGGGCGGGGTCGAGGGGTCCGAGGTCGATGATGGCCTGCGGTATCCCGAGCAGCGAGCCGAGCAGGGCCAGCACGACGCTAGCCGCGCATGGGATCCAACCCAGCCATGCCAATCTCGGCGTCCAGCCGGCCAGCAGTACGACCGGGCCCACCAGGACCAGCACGCCGGACCACTGACCGATTACCTGCCCGAAGGCCTCGCCGCTGACGCCGGGGCCACCCAGCGTGTGCGAGGCAACGATCGCGATGAGCGCTGCGGCCAGGGCCAGGGCCAGGGCGGAGCCGATCAGGGCGACCCCGAGGTGTGCGGTCAAGGCGCGAGCAGCTGAGGTCCCGGTCGCGCGAAGGTACTCCCCGGCCCCGAGTCGTTCCTCGGTCACCGATCCCAGCGTGGCGAGGATGGCCGATGCGACCACGACGGTGGCCACGACCGTGCCGGTGTAGGCGAAATACCCCGAGATGGGGTCTGCTCCGGCCAGCTGGGCCCCCAGTAGGCCACCGGACAGCCCGCCCTGACGTGCCGTCTGCACCACGCTCGACCCCATCGCGGTGAACAAGGCACCTCCCGTGGCGATCCCGGCGACCCACCAGAAGGTCGCGGCCCGGTTCAGACGCCAGGCAAGACCCAGGGGTGATGAGACCCGGCTGCGACGCACCCTGGAGGTGGAGAGCCGCACCACGCTCGCACCGAGCTCCCGTGAACGCTCAAGGGCCACGGCAACCACCACCAGCAGGATCGCCACGCATGACGCGATGACCAGCGGCAGGGTCCGGTTGGAGGTGAACGGCGCCACCGTGGCCCGCAGACCGAGAGGGGAGATCCAGTTGAGCCACGGGAGTCCCTGGGTGTCGGATGCCGATCGAGCGGCGAAGCAGCCGGCCAGCACCAGCGCGCTCGTCACCCTGGCCGACCAGGGCGTGGGGACCAGCTGGGCAGCGACGACGCTGATCAGGGCGATCAGCAGAAATGTCAGAGCCACCACCGAACCGAACGCGAGCGACCCCGGCCAGTCGATACCGGCGACCTGTCCAGCACGAAAGCCCACCGCGGCGGCGCTGGCCATCCCCAGCAGGGCACTCACCACGGCGAGAAGGACGAAGGTGGCGGTCAGTGGGGCCAGGCGTCCGAGTCCGGCGGCCCGCACCATCTCGATCGTTCCCTCGTGCTCGGCGGCCCGGGTCAGGCGCACGGCCATCAGCAGCCCCAGCACGGCGACGAGCAGCGTGACGAACGTGCCGACCTCCCAGGCAAACAGCTGTCCCGGGCTCCCGGGGCCGGGCAGTTGTCCGTACAGCAGGGTGGTGGCACCGGTGCTCTGGGCGAGCTTGACCGCGGCCAGACGCGCAGCCTGGTCAGGGTAGGTCGAGGCGTAGGAGGGTACCGTGACCACGACCAACGTGGCCACGACGAAGGTCCACGTCAGGGTCCACGCCGCGTATCGCCTGGCCAGAAGCCACAGGAGCGCTCTCATCGGGCGGTGACCTGATAGTGGCGCAGGAACAGGTCGTCCAAAGTGGCCGGGGTGCATGTCAGCGACGTGGCGCCGTTGGTGATGAGTAGGCCCAGGACGACGTTGACCTCGGCGCCGGGCACGCGCGCCTCGACCCAACCCGCGTCGGAAACGTCGGAGGGGATCCCGAGACGGTCCAGGGCGGTGCGAACCCCGCCGATCCGATCAGATCCGAGGGTCGCGGTGATGCAGGAGGCGGCAAGATGACGCATCTGGGCGACCTGGCCCGACTCCACGAGCTTGCCGTCCTTGATGATGGTGACGGCCCCACACAGTGTTTCGACCTCGTGCAGGAGGTGGCTCGACAGCAACACCGTGCGGCCCTCGGCCACGGCGTCGTGCACACATCGCTGGAACAGTTCCTCCATCAGCGGGTCCAGTCCCGAGGTCGGTTCGTCCAGCACGAGCAGGTCCGTGCGCGCCGCGAAGGCGGCGATGAGCAGCACCTTCTGGCGGTTGCCCTTCGAATACGTCCGGATCGTGCGGCGCGTGTCCAGGGCGAAGTCGGCGACCAAACGTTTCTCCGTTGCCGGCTCGTAGGCGCCGCGGATCCCGGCCAGCGCGTCAAGCACCTCCTGCCCGCTCAGGCTGGGCCACAGCGCCACTTCACCGGGGACGTAGGACACCTGCCGCGTGACCTCGGCCGGGCGTGTCGCTGGGTCGAGGCCGAGCACGGAGACCGTCCCGGCCGTCCGCCGATACAGCCCGAGCAGAACCCGCAGCGTCGTCGACTTCCCCGCACCGTTGGGTCCCAAAAAGCCGTGGACCTCCCCGCGCTGCACCCTCAGGTCGAATCCGTCCACGGCCCGAAACCGGTCGAACTCCTTAACGAGCCCATGAACCTCGATGACCGGTCCCTCATGCTCCGACATTGGCCCGCGCCTTCGCGATCATGGCCACCAGCTTGGTCACGACTGCCTCCCCGAGCCGCCGGTCCCGGTCGTCGCCAGTGGCCAGGAACAGCTTGGACAACCGATACAGGGCCTCGACGTCGATGGCGCAGGCCACCTGAGGCAGCCGCTCACCCAAGCGATCCCGCATCCGTTCGACGTTCGCGGAGGCGATCCGGTCGACATCCTCATCACTGAGTTCCGAGGTGAGGCTGTCGCGGAAGGCGGCGAGGCTCGCGCTGCGGGTCTGTTCGTCCACCGCGGCGAACAGCAGCTCGGCTTCGGCAGGGACCTCCCCACGAAGATAGGCAAGCTCCAAGAAGTCTCGTTCGCGGTGCACCCCGGTCAAGGTGACCCCGTCGGATGCTGCCTCGGCCAAAGCGTCGTAGAAGGCACCCACCCGAGGCGGCATCGGTGACAGCGAGTCGCCCCCCTCGAGAGTGGCCACCAAGGTGACGAGCCGGTCGCGCTGCACAGTCAGGGTCTTGATCCGCTCGCCCAGCAGATCAAGCGTTTCCCGCAGATCGGTCACGACGACGTCGCGCACCTCGGCGCTCCCCGGCTCACGTGACGCCGCCAGCGCCACGGTGATCTGAGCGAGAGGCAGACCCGAATCGACCAACCAACGGACGCGCCCGACCCGGGCGACATGGGAGACGTCGTAGTCACGTCGCCCGTGTCGGACAGGCGGCACGGCCAACAGACCGATCTGGTGGTAGTAGCGAATCGTTCGCACGGTCGTCCCAGTCAGCTCGGCGACATCCTTGACCTGCATGCGTCCAGAGTGCACCTGTGACGTAACGTCACAGCAACCGACCACGACGCCACGTTGCCCGTCCAGCATGAAACCGACGCAGTCCGGAACTTGCCTCCAAGACCGGCCGGGGCGACGAGCAGACCCCTGTCCTGGCGTCCTCGTTTTGCGGAGCTCCCTAGGATCCTGGCCATCGTCCGACGTCGATGACCTCGGCAAAAAGGATCAAGGACACCGAGACGGTGATCCTCGTGGCCTCCTGGGTGCGGGCGCACTTGCGTGACCCTGCATAGGCGGACTCGTTCCCCAACTCCCGCTCTTGCCGCCCTGCGAGGAAGGTTTCACCACCCGGTCCCGCGGCCCGGCACGAACGTGATCGCCAGGCGTCGCCAGTCGTGTTGGCCCGGCTCGGTCCGTGTCACCAGGTGCGTCTAATCTCAGCGACATTCGGAGCTGTCGAGGGTGGCTGGGTGCGTCTAGAACTGAGCGACAAACGCGGCTGGATCTCACCGTCATAGCCACTCAGGACACGAAATCGGGACGTGGGACACGTCCGGGCCACGAAATTGGGACCAGGACGCCAGTTCCGGGAACCTGCACCACAGATCGCATGAGAGGTCGCCGACCCTGGGAATGATCCCGTCCCCGGGCTGGTTGAGCCTAGTGTACTCAACTTTGCAGAGTCTCCGCTTGACAAGAGGGGGGCCACGGCGGAGATTGAGTCAGGAGCTATCAACCCCGGCTGGACCGGGCGCGATGCCTCTCGATCGGGTTCGCGACGCGCATCCGTACGAGCTGTCTGCCACCCCTCCGGCGGCTCTCGTACGGATGCGTCGGTACGAATGCGTCCACAGCGAGCGTCGTGGCCCCGATCGGGTGGCTTCACGCCCAGCAGCCGCGAAACCATGAAGACGAAGGAGCGACACCACATGGCCCGTGCAGTCGGAATCGACCTCGGCACCACCAACTCGGCCGTCTCCGTCCTGGAGGGCAACGAGCCGACCATCATCGCGAACGCCGAAGGCGGCCGGACCACTCCGTCTGTCGTCGCGTTCTCCAAGAGCGGCGAAGTGCTCGTCGGCGAGATCGCCAAGCGCCAGGCGGTCACCAACGTCGACCGCACGTTGCGCTCGGTCAAGCGCCACATGGGCACTGACTGGACGAGCCCGGACATCGACGGCAAGAAGTACACGGCGCAAGAGATCAGCGCACGCATCCTGATGAAGCTGAAGCGCGACGCGGAGTCCTACCTGGGCGAGAAGGTCACCGACGCGGTGATCACCGTCCCGGCGTACTTCGACGACGCTGAGCGTCAGGCCACCAAGGAGGCCGGGGAGATCGCCGGGCTCAACGTGCTGCGCATCGTCAACGAGCCGACCGCGGCCGCGCTCGCGTACGGACTCGACAAGGGCAAGGAGGACGAGCTCATCCTCGTCTTCGACCTCGGCGGCGGCACGTTCGACGTGTCCCTGCTGGAGGTGGGCAAGGACCCCGAAGACGGCTTCTCCACCATCCAGGTCCGCGCCACCCACGGCGACAATCGCCTCGGGGGCGACGACTGGGACGACCGGATCATGCAGCACCTGCTCACGACGGTCAAGAACACGACCGGTGTCGACCTGTCGCACGACAAGATCGCGATGCAGCGTCTGCGCGACGCTGCGGAGCAGGCCAAGAAGGAGCTGTCCACCGCGACGAGCACCAACATCAGCCTGCAGTACCTCTCGATGTCCGAGAACGGCCCGATCCACCTGGACGAGTCCCTGACCCGTGCGCAGTTCGAGCAGCTCACCTCCGACCTGCTCGAGCGCGTCAAGGCTCCGTTCCGCCAGGTCATCAAGGATGCCGGCATCAACCTCAGCGAGATCGATCACGTTGTGCTTGTTGGTGGTTCGACCCGCATGCCAGCCGTCTACGACGCCGTTACCGCACTCACCGGCGGCAAGACTCCCAACAAGGGCGTCAACCCTGATGAGGTCGTCGCGGTCGGCGCGAGCCTGCAGGCCGGTGTCCTCAAGGGCGAGCGCAAGGACGTGCTGCTGATCGACGTCACCCCGCTGTCCCTGGGCATCGAGACCAAGGGTGGCCTGATGACCAGGCTCATCGAGCGCAACACGGCCATCCCGACCAAGCGTTCCGAGGTGTTCACGACAGCCGAGGACAACCAGCCGTCCGTGCTCATCCAGGTCTTCCAGGGCGAGCGCGAGCTGGCGGCGGCCAACAAGCCGCTCGGGACGTTCGAGCTCACCGGCCTCGCGCCGGCTCCGCGCGGCATCCCGCAGATCGAGGTCACCTTCGACATCGACGCCAACGGCATCGTGCACGTCTCCGCGAAGGACCGCGGCACGAGCAAGGAGCAGTCGATGACGATCTCCGGCGGCAGCGCGCTGCCGAAGGACGAGATCGATCGGATGGTGCGCGAGGCCGAGCAGCACGCCGAAGAGGACAAGAAGCGCCGCGAGGAGGCGGAGGCCCGCAACACCGCGGAGCAGCTGGCCTACTCGACGGAGAAGTTCTTGGCAGACTCGGGCGACAAGGTCCCGGCCGACGCCAAGAAGCCGGTCGATGATGCCTTGGCCGACCTCAAGGCCGCGCTGGCCAAGACCGGCGACGACGCCTCGAGCGTGCAGGACCTCAACGCGAAGGTCGCCAAGCTCAACGAGGAGTCCCAGAAGATGGGGACGGCCATGTACGCCGCCGCACAGGCTGAGCAGGCAGCGGGCGAGGGTACGGGTGGCACCGGCACCGCCGGTGGCACGGGCGCCCCCGGTGAGGGTGGCGCAGGTGCGTCCGGTCCGGCTGACGACGACGTCGTCGACGCCGAGGTCGTCGAGGACGACGATCCCCGCACGTGATCTACGGGCCCGGGTGGGGCCGCCGCGACGCGGCCCCACCCGGGCCTGCCCCGCACGGCTTGGCACACTGACCACGCACGCGCGGCGCTGCACCGCCGCGCCGCGACGAAGGAGCCCCACATGACCGACATCGACGGCGCGACCACGCCCGGCGCCGCCGGAGCCGCCAGCGACGGCGAGGACTCCGGCGCGGCCTCCGATGGCCGCCAGCACCGCCCCGCCGACGCCTCACCGAGCCCAGCTCAGGCGGCGGCCGCCAAGGCCGCCTACCAGGACGTGCAGGCCAGCACCGGCGGACAGTCCAAGATCCCGCAGGCCGCCGACCCGCTCGAGGAGACTGAAGAGCCGCCTACCGAGTGGGCGTCCGACGGCCCGGGCGACAGACAGGACGTCGAGGCGCCCGAGAGCGCTGACCCGAACGAGCCTGCTCAGGAGGATGTCATGTCCGATAGCCTCGGCGGCTCGGACGCCCAGCTGGCCGCAGAGCGGCTGGCCGACCTGCAGAGGTTGCAGGCCGAATACGTGAACTACAAGCGACGCGTCGACCGCGATCGGGCCCTGGAGTCCGAGCGGGCGATCGCGAGCATGGTCGAGTCGCTGCTGCCGGTCCTCGACGAGGTCCAGCTGGCCCGGGAGCATGGCGAACTGGGGGACGGTCCGTTCGCCAAGATCGCCGAGAAGCTGGAGACCACCCTCGCCCGCTACGGGGTCGTGCGTTACGGCGAGCCCGGCGAGACGTTCGACCCGACCGTTCACGAGGCGGTCATGCACACACACGCTGAGCTGGCGCCCGGCACGACCGCCACGACGGTCGTGCAGGTCCTGCAGCCGGGCTACAAGATCGGCGATCGAGTCCTGCGCGCCGCGCTCGTCGCGGTCGCCGACCCGCTCTGACGCGCGCATCCGCATGGATCGGATGTGCACGTCCGTACTGACCCCGTTGTCCCAGTGAGCGATCACCGAAGGAGGCGCGATGGCCAGCCAGGACTGGTTCGAGAAAGACTTCTACTCGATCCTCGGCGTCCCGGCCGACGCTGACGCCAAGGAGATCAAGAAGCGCTACCGCAAGCAGGCGCGACACCTGCATCCGGACGCCACTCCTGGCGACGAGGCGGCCGAGCAGAGGTTCAAGGAGATCGGCGAGGCCTACGCGGTCCTGTCCGACCCCGAGCAACGCAAGCAGTACGACGCGGTGCGCGCGATGTCTCGCGGCGGAGCGCGCTTCACCGCCGGAGGTCCCGGTGGCGAGACCGGCGGCGCCGGGTTCGAGGACGTGTTCACCAACCTCTTCGGCGGAGGCCGCGGCGGGCGCGCCTACACGTCCAGTCGCGGCCCGGGCGGTTTCGGAGGCACCGCGTCATCCGACGCGCCCGACCTGGAGGATCTGCTCGGCATGTTCGGCGCGGGAACCAGCGGCCAGGGCGGGCGATTCGGCCAGGGCGGCCCCTTCAGCGGGGGCGGCGGCTTCGGAGGGGCCCCCGGCCCTCGCCGTGCGCCGCGTAAGAGCCGCGATCTTCACGCGACCGCGACGCTGGCGTTCCGCCAGGCGGTTGCCGGCGACACCGTCACCATCAGCGGCGTCGGCGGCAAGTCGATCACCGCCCGCATCCCCGCTGGGGTGAAGGACGGGGCGACGATCCGGTTGCGCGGCAAGGGCGAGCCCCCGGTGGGCGCCTCCGGCGAGCCGGGCGACCTGCTCCTCAAGATCAGCGTCACGCCGCACGCGGTGTTCTCCCGCGACGGCGACAACCTCGCCCTCGACCTGCCGGTCACGTTCGCGGAGGCCGCGCTCGGCGCCACCGTGCCCGTGCCGACCCTCGACGGCGGCCAGGTCAAGGTCAAGATCGCGCCCGGCACCCCCTCGGGGCGAATCCTGCGGGTGAAGGGTCGCGGCGTGCGCCGCAAGGACGGCAGCTCCGGTGACCTGCTCGCCAAGGTGCAGGTCGTCGTGCCCCAGCGTCTGTCCGAGGAGGCTCAGGTCGCCGTCGAGACGCTCCAACGCCTCGACGCCGCATACGACCCGCGGGAGGAGCTAGCCCGCAAGGCCGGGGGTGAGTGACGTGACACGCGACTTCTCGCTACGTCCGGTCGGGACGCTGCCCGCCGACGCGGCGTTCGTGATCGACGACGGCACGTTCATGCCCCACGAAGACGCACCGGTGTTCGCCATCTCCGTCGCGGCGGAGCTCGCCGGGATGCACGCGCAAACGCTGCGACAGTACGACAGGATCGGCATCGTCTCCCCCCTGCGCACCCGCGGGGGAGGCCGCCGCTACACCCACGGCGACGTCACCCGGCTTCGCGAAGTGCAGCGTCTGTCCCAGGACGAGGGTGTGAGTCTCGCCGGGATCCGCCACATCATGGCGATGCGCGACGAGATCGAGCTGCTGCGTCGCGAGATCGGTGACCTCGCCGCCGAACTGGACCGGGTGCGACGCGCCCCAGGATTGTCGCCGCGCGTGTTCGCGGCCGGACGGTACGGCGACGTGGTGGCCGTCCGCCCCGGGGAGCGACCCCGGCCGAGCAGCCCCGACTCCCGAGCCATGATGGTCTGGAGCCCGCGTCGGCTCAGCTGAGCGGCAGCTCGGGGTCGACCAGCTCGGTACACCACGCGATGATGGCTTCGGACTCCCTCACCCATGAGAGTGCTTTCTCATGGGTGAGCGGTATTTTACCAGGATCGTCGTCGACGTCCTGCTCACAGCGCAGCGTCGCCACCGCGGACTCGGGAATCGGGCTGGCGATGAAGACGGTGGCTATCAGAAGGACTCGACCCAGTCCTTCAACTTGTCCAGGCCCTCGCGGATGCGCGCGTCGGAGATCCCCGAATAGGCGAACCGCACGAACTGGGTCGTCTCGCCCGGGATCGGGCGACCGAAGTGGTTGCGCGTGCAGAACGAGCAGCCGGTGTGGTGCAGCGCCTGCTCCGCGAAGTCCGCGAGGCTCGTGGCGCCCACCCGGCGCACGGTCTCGGTGACCTCCGGGAACAGGTAGAACGTGCTCTCGGGCTTGGCCAGCTTCACGCCCGGGATCGAGGTGAGCACGTCGTACGCGGCATCGCGGCGGCCCCGCAGCGTGTCGACGATCGCGGTGACCTCGCTCTGATCGCCGCGCAGGCCGGCGACGCCGCCGTACTGCACGAAGTGCGCCGTGCACGACTCGATGTTCGTGTTGAGGGTGCCGAAGTACGTGCTCAGGGAGTCGGGCACGATGCCGGCGCCGAGGCGCCAGCCCGTCATCGCGAACTTCTTGGAGAACGTGTACAGGATGACCGTGCGGTCCTTCATCCCGTCGATGCTCGAGATCGACTGGGAGACGCCGGAGTAGCGGGTCTCGAAGTACGCCTCGTCCGAGAGCACCCAGAGGTCGTGCTCGATGGCGAGACTCGCGATCGCCTCGCGTTCCTCGGCCGGCGACTCCGCGCTGGTCGGGTTCTGCAGGTCGTTGTAGATGATGGCCTTCGTCTTCGGGCTGATCGAGGCCTTGATGCGGTCCATGTCGAGGGCGAAACCGGTGTCGGTCGGCACGTAGCCGTATGGCATGCCGACCCCGCCGAGGAACTCGATGAAGCTCTCGTAGATCGGGAAGCCTGGGTTCGGGAACAGGACCTCATCGCCCGGATCCATCACGCACTGCAGGAACTTGCTGATCACCGGCTTGCCTCCCGGCTGGACGATCACGTTGTCCGCGCGGTAGGTCGTGCCCCGGCGCACGTTGATGTCCTCGGCGAGGGCCTCACGCAGGGCGGGGATGCCGGGGCCGGGGCAATAGCCGGTTTTGCCGTCGGTGATCGCCCTGTTCATGCCCTCGACGACGGTGGACGGGGTCGGCAGGTCGATGTCGCCCAGGTGGAAGGGGTAGACCGTGTTGCCGCGCGCGGCCCAGTCCGCCGCCGTCGCCGAGACCGCGAAGGCCGTCTCCGTGCCGAGATTCTTGAGTCGCACGGCGAGCGCCATGACCTGCTCCTTTTGACGTAAACAGGGAGACTTTTATTAGGGAATACAGTACTACTTGCGTGGTAACGCCGTCTGGAGAACGTGCGAGTGGCCCAGAGCACATGGTCGAACGGATGCCCAGTGGAATCGTCGCGCGACGAACAGGGAAGTATGGCGGCAGGCCGCAGCGCGCCTCGCCCTGAACGAACGATCAAGAAGGATCTGATGCAACGTTTGCACCCCGCCCTCGGCCCTACCTACGAGACGGTCCTGAAGCGCAACCCTGGGGAGAGCGAGTTCCACCAGGCCGTCTGGGAGGTGCTTGACAGCCTGGGCCCCGTGGTCGACAAGCGACCCGAGTACGTCCAGGCCTCGATCATCGAGCGGATCTGCGAGCCTGAGCGGCAGATCATGTTCCGCGTGCCGTGGACGAACGACTCCGGGAAGGTGCAGATCAACCGCGCCTTCCGGGTCGAGTTCAACTCCGCCCTGGGCCCGTACAAGGGCGGCATGCGTTTCCACCCCAGCGTCTACCTCGGCATCATCAAGTTCCTCGGCTTTGAGCAGCTCTTCAAGAACGCGCTGACGGGCATGCCGATCGGCGGCGGCAAGGGCGGCTCCGACTTCGATCCCAAGGGCCGGTCCGAGGCCGAGGTCATGCGCTTTTGTCAGTCCCTCATGACCGAGCTCTTCCGCCACCTGGGTGAATACACCGACGTCCCGGCCGGCGACATCGGCGTCGGCGGCCGGGAGATCGGCTACCTCTTCGGGCAGTACAAGCGGATCACCAACCGCTACGAGGCCGGTGTGATCACCGGCAAGGGACTCACCTGGGGTGGCTCCCAGGTCCGCAAAGAGTCGACCGGCTACGGGTTGGTGTACTTCGCCAACGAGATGCTCAGGGCGCTCGGATCGAGCATCGAGGGGCGCCAGGTCGTCATCTCGGGCTCGGGCAACGTCGCGATCTACGCCTCACAGAAGGTCACCGAGCTGGGCGGCAAGGTCGTCGCCATGTCCGACTCGGGCGGCATCATCGTGCACGAGAGCGGCCTACGACTGGACACCGTCAAGGACATCAAGGAGGTCCGGCGCGCGCGCATCAGTGAGTACGCCGACGTGCACACCGACGCCCGATACATCCCCGGGGGACGCGTGTGGGACGTGCCCTGCGACGTGGCCCTGCCGTGCGCGACGGAGAACGAGCTCGACCGAGACGGTGCGTTGGCCCTCATCACGAACGGCTGCCTCATCGTCGCCGAGGGCGCGAACATGCCGACGACTCCCGAGGCCACCCGCCTCCTACGCGAGGCCGGCGTGAGGTTCGCCCCCGGCAAGGCCGCGAATGCGGGCGGTGTGTCCACGTCCGCGCTGGAGATGCAGCAGAACGCTTCGCGCGACAGCTGGAGCTTCGAGTACGCCGACGAGCGGCTCCAGGAGATCATGCAGGGCATCTTCGGCTCGTGCATGATGACCGCTGAACTGTACGGGAAGCCCGGCGACTACGTGGCAGGCGCCAACATCGCCGCCTTCACGCAGGTGGCCGACGCCATGTTGGCCCTCGGCGTCATCTGATCCCCGCCGACGAGTGCTGCTGCCCACGATCTGACCTCGGGGCAGCAGCCCTGTCCGGGGCGCTTCCGCCCGCGTCACAGGATGGGCACGTCTCGCCGGATCCGGGTCACCAGGGCTGAGTCCACGTCGCCGACCAGTAGGCCTGCTTCGTGGCCGAGGCGCGCGCACAACCGCCCGAGCGGGTCGGTGAGCACCGAGCGCCCGATGCCGAGCGGCTGTGCGCCGCGCGGGGGGACCCAGGCCTGGTCGCACGCCAGCAGGTAGGCCTGCGCATCCATCGCCCGAGCGCGGGTCAGCAGATCCCACTGCTCGGCCTTGCCGGCTCCCTCGCCCCACGACGCCGGCGTCACGATCAGCTCCGCCCCGGCTCGCCCGAGCGCGGTGAACTGGTCGGCGAACCGCAGGTCATAGCAGGTGGCCAGCCCGACGCGGACGCCTGCGACGGTGGCCGTTGCCAGCTTCGTCCCCGGAGCGACCGAGTCGGACTCACGGGCGCCGAAGGCGTCGTACAGGTGGATCTTGCGGTAGGAGACCTCGCCGTCGCCCCCCGTCAGCAGCAGCGTGTTGAAGACGCGGCCGTCGCCGGCCGGTTCGAACATTCCCGCGACGACCGTCAGGACGTGCCGCGTCGCGACATCGCGCAGCCCGTCCGCGAAGCGACCGTCGAGCGGTTCCGCGACCGTCGCGAGGTCGGTGCCGAAGCGGGCCATGGTCGCCTCGGGGCAGGCCAGGAGCGACGCGCCCGCCTCGGCGGCCAGGGCCGCGGCTTCGTCGACACGACGCAGATTGCTCGCCGGGTCTTCCGACGCCGCAAATTGTGCGGCGGCCACCCGCAGCCGGGCCCGCTCGGGGGGGCGCGTCGCCTCGATGGTCACGTGTTGCTCCTTGGGCTAAGGGGGGGAGGGGGCGAGCTGGTGCAGATCAAAGCGCGCGTCGCGTGTCGCGTGGCATGAGGAGCTCAGGACCACGCACGTGTGGGAGACAGGTACAGCAGCGAGTCAACACCTCGCGCACCACGTCTCGCGCGCCCGCGCCCAGCGGCGCTGCCTAGAAGCCCGACGGCGCGGGCCGCGGGCGTCCCGGCTCCAACAGGCTCGGGATGCGACGTAGGACGAGCGCCACCAGGACCACGACCACAGCCAGGCCGCCGGACAATGCCGCGACGGCGGGCCAGCCACCCACCTGCCACGCCTGGCCCCCCAAGCCGCCGAACACTGAACTGCCCAGGTAGTAGCAGAACAAGTACCAGCTCGAGGCCTGTCCCGTCCCTCCCGAGCCCACCGAGGCGCGCGCTGCGACCCACCCGCTCGCCACCCCGTGCACCGCGAAGAACCCGACGGTCAGCACCGCGATGCCCAGCGCGACGAGCGCCAGGGGCCTGGCCAGAGTGATGGCTACCCCGGCGACCATGACCAGCGCCGCCCACGGCGTGACGGCCCGTTGGCCGAAGCGGGCGGCGAGCGCGCCGGCCCGGGGGGAGGCGACGCTGCCCAGGCTGTAGCTCAGGTAAACGAGCCCCGCCACGCCGACGGACAGGTGGTACGGCGCCGATTCCAGGCGGAACCCGATCGCGTTGAACACCGCGACGAAGCTGCCCAGCGCGGCCCCGCCAATCCCGAAGAGCGCCAGCAGCGCCGGATCGCGCAGGATCGCCTTCGACTGGGCCACCAGATGCACGAGGCCTCGCGGTGCGGGCGTGAAGTTGCGGCTCGGCGGCAGGATCGCGGCGACGGCGGCCGCGCAGATCAGCCCCAGCGCCGCGATCGCGCCAAGAGCCCACCGCCACCCCAGCAGGTCGGCGACGCCTCCGACGAGCAGGCGACCCAGCATGGCGCCCAGGGCGGTCCCTCCCACGTACACGCCCGCGGCGCGCGCCTGGCTCGACGAGTCGAGCTCCTCGGACAGGTAGGCCATGGCCACCGCGGGCAGACCCGCGAGGACGACGCCTTGCAGGGCCCGGAGCGCGAGCAGGACAGGCCACGTGGGCGCCAACGCGATGACGACGCCCACCATGGGGGCCGCCACCAGCGAGGCGACCATCAGGCGCGTCCGGCCGAGGACCTCGGAGACCGGTCCCGCCACGAGGAGCGCGACCCCGATCCCGGCCGTCGCCGCCGACACGGACAGCGCGCTGCCGGCGGCGGATAGGCCGAAGTGCTCCGCGAGGGTGGGCAGCAGCGGCTGGGTGGAGTAGAGCAGCGCGAACGTGGCAAGCCCGGCGAGGAACAGCGCGAGCGTGATCCGGCGGTACGCCGGGCTCCCTACCGTGTGGCCGCTCACCTGGTCATCCTGTCATCGAGGTCCGCCGCGAGCGGATCGCGCGATGGGTCCGACGGCCAGGGGACCCGGATCGCTGGCGGTTCGCGGGTGGCCTCGCTAGTTTCATCTTGTGCTGACGCTGACCGACAAGAGCCCCGACGCGCGCGTGGCCTGGGTAGACGCCGGGTTCGGGATCGCCGGGGACATGTTCATGGCGGCCCTGCTCGACGCGGGCGCCGACATCGACTTCGTCCGCGGCAACGTGGTGGCCGTCATCGGCGGCGCGGTGCGGATCGACCGTTCCGCGGTGAGCCGTCGCGGGCAGCGGGCCACGATGGTGGATGTGCGGCTGGTGGACCGCGACCAGCCTCGGCGCGCGTGGTCGGACATCAGGTCCCTCATCGAGGCCGCGGAGATCCCCGACGCGGTCCGGGCCCATTCGCTCGCGGTCTTCGAGCGGCTGGCCTGCGCCGAGGCCCGCACCCAGGGCATCAGCCCCGAGGAGGTCACGTTCCACGAGGTCGGCGCGTGGGACTGCATCGCGGACATCGTCGGCGGCTGCGCGGCGCTGGAGGATCTCGGCGTCGGGCGGCTCTACTCCTCTCATGTCGCGCTCGGTGAGGGGGTCATGCACAGCCACCGGTGCCACCATTCCGACGACGAGGGCACCGTCCACGTGGGTGAGCACGCCATCTCGGCTGTGCCCGGGTCCGTCGCGCTGGAGCTGCTGGCGGGCGGTCACGTGAGCGCCCGCGCGCTGCCGGTGGGCATCCATTCCGCGCGCGGAGGCACGATCGGCGGGGAGCGTCCGATCGGCGAGCTCGCGACGATGACCGGCGTCGCGCTGCTCACGACACTGGCTGACGGTGCCGCGTGGGGCCCGGACGCTCTGCCTCGCGTCGCCTCAGTCGGCGTCGGTGCCGGTCACGACGATTTCCCACGGTGGCCTAACGTGGTCCGGGTGGTGCTCGGGCCACCTGTCGGGTGAGCCGCCGGGTTCCTCCACGGGCTGCTCGGGGCTCCAGCGACGGGCACTTCGATCGAGCGCGTCGATCGGCGCGATAGATTCCGCCGATATCCGCTCAGGTTCGGCGCGAACGTGTCGATGTAACGGGCATGGACCCCCTTGGCACCTCATCCGCCCTCGGCGCGAGCACCACGCTGCTGCGCCCTTGCTCGCCCGGCGTCCCGCGTCGTTCGCAGCGCCCGGTCTTCACGGGTGTGCCCCGCAGGATCGCCTGAGCCCGCGACACGACACGACACGACTCGTGTCTCGGGCCTGGAAACGGGTCGTGTCGGGTTCTTGACGGTAGTCGCGGACGACGGCCCTACCGCCTAGCCCACCGGCGCCGCATCGATTGCCGGCAGTCGAGACTTGCTCTCGGCCTCGCGCTCACCAGGGAACGCATCCTGGCGTCGGCCGCGCCATCGCGCGTCTAGGGTACGGGGATGGAGTTCCCGTGGTGGTCTCTGATCCCGTTTGTCCTGATGCTGGCGAGCATCGCGATCATGCCGCTGCACCCCGCGACGACGCACCGCTGGGAGGACTGGCGTTTCCAGCTCGGGTTGGCCCTCCTGCTCGGTGTGCCGGTGGCGCTGTGGGTGATCGCGGTCGGGGAATCGGCGTCGGTGGCGCATGCGCTGATCGAGTACGGGCAGTTCATCTGCCTGCTGTTCGCGCTGTTCGTGGTGTCCGGCGGGATCTTCCTTTCCGGTGACATCCACGCGAGCCCGCGCAACAACACGACGTTCCTCGCGGTCGGGGCCACGCTCGCGTCCTTCGTCGGGACGACCGGTGCCGCGATGCTGCTGATCCGCCCGCTGCTCAACACCAATGTGGAGCGCCGGCACAAGGTTCACACCGTCATTTTCACCATCCTCATCGTCGCGAACTGCGGGGGGCTGCTGACGCCCCTCGGCGATCCTCCGCTCTTCCTCGGGATGCTCCGCGGCGTGCCGTTCACGTGGACGCTGCACCTGGTGCCGGAGTGGGCCTTCACGAACGGGATGCTGCTCCTCACCTATTACGCGCTCGACCGGGTCATGTACGCGAAAGAGACACCCGAGTCGATCTTCCGCGACGACACGAACGTGACCCCGCTGGGGTTGCACGGCAAGGTCAACTTCCTGTTCCTGGCCGCGATCATCGCTGGGGTCGCGTTCGTCCCGTCGATCGACATGCACGCGATCGAGTCCGGGAGCGCGAGCGCCCTGGCCTACGTGCCCTGGCGCGAGGTCGTGATGCTCTCAGCGTCGGCGGCCTCGTTCACGCTGGGCGACAAACGCGTCCGCTTCGTCTCCAATCGCTTCACCTGGGCGCCGATCGTCGAGGTCGCCTGCCTGTTCGTCGGCATCTTCCTGACCATGGTGCCCGCGCTCAAGGTGCTGCGGCAGGTGGCGCCGTCGCTGCCACTCAACGAGGTGACCTTCTTCGTATTCACGGGCGGCCTGAGTTCCGTGCTCGACAACGCGCCCACGTACCTCACGTTTTTCGAGATGGCGGCCACCCTGCCGGGCGAGCCACGCGTCGCCGGCGTGCCGGAGCACTACCTCGTCGCGATCAGCTTGGGCGCGGTGTTCTGCGGGGCCCTGACGTACATCGGCAACGGCCCGAACTTCATGGTCAAGTCGGTCGCCGACTCCACGGGCCTGCAGATGCCGAGTTTCGGCGGATACGTCGTGTGGGCGTGCCGCTATCTCCTGCCGGTGCTCGTCGCCATGATGCTGCTGTTCATCGCGACGCCGGTGTGGGCGCACGCGCTGGGTGCGCTTCTGACGGCGGGGCTGGTGGGTCGCGCTGGGTGGATCATCCGCGGCGCCCACCCGGTCGGCCACCTAGAAAGTCGCGTGAGCCGGGAGACGAGCACCGAGGCCTGAACGGCGGCATCCCCGGGCGCCGCGAACCGCCACTTTCGCATCACGGCGCGCCGTGGCAGGTTCGTTCCGTGTCCGCGCCCTGCCTGCCGTCCCCCGACCGCGAGGCCGGTGCGGCCGGTGCGGCCGGTGCGGCCGGTGCCGCCGGTCAGGGCACCATCGAGGTGACAACCGAGCTCGACGCCGGCTCACCGAGGACAGTGGGTCGCATCGCCTGGGTCGATGCGACGTTCGGGATCGCGGGGGACATGCTGCTGGCAGCCCTGCTCGACGCGGGTGCCGACGTGGAGGTGGTCCGAGCTGGGGTTGCGGCCGTCCTCGGCGACGCGGTGCGCGTCGATGTCGCCGAGACCGTCCGGCGCGGCCAGCGGGCGACGAGCATTGAGATCGTGGCGATCGCGCGGGACTGGCCGCACCGCTCCTGGCGGACGATTCGGGGCCTGCTCGCGGCGGCGGATCTGCCGGCGCGGGCGCGCGACCGCGCGAGCGCGGTGTTCCAGCGATTGGCGCGGGCGGAGAGCCGGGTGCACGGCGTTCTCGAGGAGGAGGTGGCCTTCCACGAGGTCGGCGCCTGGGACTCGATCAGCGACGTGGTGGGGGTCTGCGTGGCGCTGGAGGACCTTGGCGTGGAGCGCCTACGGACCTCGCCGGTCGCGTTGGGGGAGGGGACCGTGGCATCCGCGCACGGCCTGCTGCCCGTCCCGGGTCCGGCCGTGCTCGAACTGCTCGCCGGTTCGGGGCTGACCGCCCGCGCGCTGCCCGAGGGGGCCCGCCGCGGCGTGCTGGGCACCAGCGAGGCGCCGGAGGCGTCGATCGGTGAGCTGGCCACCCCGACCGGCGTGGCGCTGCTCGTGGCGCTGGCCGACGGGCCCGGCGACCCGCCGTCGTCGGTGGTCCGGGTGGGGGTGGGCGCCGGCCGGCGCGACAGCGCCCACTGGGCCAACGTGACCCGTGTCGTCCTGGGCCCGCCTGCCCCGGGCGGGTCGGGTTCTCCGGGCGTCGACCTGGTGCGCGATCTGCTTGTCGTGGAGGCCACGGTGGACGACCTGGACCCGCGGGCCTGGCCCAGCGTCCTTTCCGGCTGCCTTCAGGAGGGGGCCCTCGACGCGTGGCTGACCCCGGCCCTCGGCAAGAAGGGCCGCCCCGCCCAGGTGTTGGCCGCCCTCGTCGAGTCGGACGCGCCGAGCGCCCAGCGGGTCCGCGCGCACATGTTCGCGTCGACCGGCACGCTCGGCGTGCGGGAGTACGTAGTGCGCCGCACCGCGCTGACGCGCGCCTGGCGGCCCGTCACCGTGACCCTTACCGCCGATGTGACCGGGGCGACCGGTGCCACCGGTTCCGGGATCGAGAAGGGCGTGGAGGGAATCGTCCGGATCAAGCTGGGCCTGCGCGGGGGGCGCGTCGTGCACGCCACCCCGGAGTACGAGGAGTGCGCCGCGCTGGCGGCCCGGGCGGGGCGCCCCGTGCTGGAGGCGCTGGAGGCGGCCCGGTCGGCCGCGCACGAGGCCGGGTGCCGCCCTGGCGCGCTGGGATCGGCACTCTGAGCGAGCAGCCGGTCCGGGTGTCGCATCGACGATGTGGCGGACCGCCGTCGACAAAGCGACTGCTGCGGCGACGACCGGGGCGACGACCGGGGCGACTACTGCGACGGCGTCCAGGGGGCGGCAATCTGGGCTGCGGTGTGCCCGGCCCCGTAGCCGTTGTCGATGTTGACCACGGCCACGCCCGGGGCGCAGGCATTGAGCATGGTCAACAGCGGCGCGACCCCGCCGAACGCCGCACCGTACCCGACCGACGTCGGCACCGCCACGACCGGCGCGGACACCAGACCGGCGACCACGCTCGGTAGCGCACCATCCATCCCGGCCACGCACACGATCGCGCGCGCCGACCGGAGCAGGTCCAGCCGACCGAGGACGCGGTGCAGTCCGGCCACCCCGACGTCCATCACCAGCTCGACCGGCCGGCCCAGGTAGCGGGCGGTGAGCAGCGCCTCCCGGGCGACGGGCAGGTCGGACGTGCCTGCGGCGGCGACCACGACCAGCCCCCCGCTCGGCGTCGGTGGGTCGGGAGGCCAGGCGAGGAGGCGGGCGCTCTCGTCGTACGCCGCGTCCGGCAGCGCGTCGAGCACCGCCGCGGCGTGGGTGGGGTCGGCGCGGGTGAACAGGGTCACCGGAGGACGGCTCGCGCGCGCCGTCGGGTCGCCTGGGTCTCCTCGGCCGTCGATATGCCGGTCGCCGATGTCTCGGTCGCCGATGTCTCGGTCGTCGACGTTCCGGTCGTCGACGTTCCGGTCGATTCTGTGACGCTCGGCGACGTCGGCCGCGATGGCGGTGAGTTGGGCCGACGTCTTGCCCTCGCAGTAGACGGCCTCAGGGAAACCGCGACGCGCGGCCCGGACGTGGTCCAGGTCGAAATCCGCCACGTCGCCCCCGACCGAGCCGAGCGGAGCGCCTGATGCGTACGATGCGCCCGAATCAGGCACGATCCGCCCGCAGCCGGTCCATCGTGAACGCGCCGGACTGGATGCCTGACAGGTCCAGCGCGACGTACCGGAAGCCCAGGCCGGTGAGCCGCTCGACGAGGAGGGAACGCACGGGCTCCGTCGCGCCTCGGGCCAGCTCGGCGGCCGGAAGCTCGACCCGCGCGATATCGCCGTGGTGCCGCACCCGACCGTCGCTGAACCCGAGCTCGCGCAGCACCCGCTCGGCGCGGTCCACCTGCCACAGCTTCTCCGTCGTGACCTCGTTGTGGTGCGGGATGCGTGAGGCCAGGCAGGGCGCGGCGGGCTTGTCCGCGCATGGCAGCCGCAGCTCCCTGGCGATCGCCCGGACGTCGGCCTTGGTCAGCCCCGCGACGGCAAGTGGGCGCAGCACCCGATGGGCCGTGGCGGCGGCGGCTCCTGGCCGGTCCGGGCGCAGCACATCGTCGGCGTTCTCGCCGTAGGCGACCGCGTCCAAGCCCTCGGCCTCGACGAGCTCGTCGGTGATGCGCGTGAACAGTTCGTTCTTGCAGTGGAAGCAACGGTCTGAGCCGTTAGCGGCGTATGCCGCGACCTCGATCTCTCGGGTGTGCAGCTGCACGATCCGTACGCCGATGACTCGGGCCACCTCGTGGGCGGCCGCGCGTTCGTCGAGGGCCAGGCTGGCCGACACCCCGAGCACCGCCACCACCCGCTCGGGTCCGAGGTGGCGCACCGCCAGCGCAGCCAGGACCGAGGAATCGACCCCGCCGGAGAACGCGACCCCGAGACGTCGTACGCCTCCAAGCTGCGCGGCGATCGACTCCTCGGCCCGGCTCAGAACCTGCGTCCGAGCGGTGCTCGGGGCCCCACGATGGCTCAATGCGCGCCGCCGTCTGTCGGGGTCTCGCTGCGGTCTGCGGACCAGAGGGTGTGGAAGGAGCCTGCGGTGTCGATGCGCCGGTAGGTGTGAGCGCCGAAGAAATCACGCAGTCCCTGGGTCAGCGCGGCATTCAGCCGGGGTGCTCGCGCCTGGTCGTAGTAGGACAGCGCCGAGGCGAACCCGGGGATCGGGACGCCTGCAATCGTCGCCTGGGCGACGACTCGGCGCCAGGCGTCCTGGCAGCGGGCCAGCTCGGCCGAGATGCTGGGCGCCGCCAGCAGGGTCACCAGGTTGCCGGCGGCGTACTCGCTGCGGATCCGCTCCAACAGTTTGGCCCGGATGATGCACCCGTCCCGCCAGATCTTCGCGACCTCGGCCACGTTGATCTCCCAGCCGTACTCGTCGGCGGCCGTGCGGATGAGGTCGAGACCCTGGGCGTAGGCCACCACCTTGCTGGCCCACAGGGCGTCCCGAACGTCATTGACGAACGACCCTCGGTCACCGATGTCGCGCATCGTGCGGTCCGGGCCCTGCAGGGCTTGCGCCGCGGCGCGCAGCTGCGGGTGGCTGGAGATCGCCCGCGCGAACACTGCCTCGGCGATCGCGTTGACCGGCACACCCAGGTTCAGCGCGGACTGCACCGTCCAGGTGCCGGTGCCCTTCATCCCCGCCGCGTCCACGATCACGTCGACCAGCGGTTTGCCGGTCTTGGCGTCCTTCTGCCGCAGCACGTCCGAGGTGATCTCGATCAAGTAACTGTCGAGATCGCCGGTGTTCCACGCCGCGAACGCGTCCGCCATCTCGTCGGTGTCCAGGCCCGCGGCCTTGAGCAGTTCGTACGCCTCACCGATGAACTGCATGTCGGCGTACTCGATCCCGTTGTGCACCATCTTCACGAAGTGACCCGCGCCGTCCGTACCGATGTAGGTGCAGCAGGGCTCGTCCCCGACGTGCGCGGAGATGTCCTCGAGGATGGGACCCAGGGCCTCGTACGACTCCTTGCTGCCGCCGGGCATGATCGAGGGTCCCTCCAAGGCGCCCACCTCACCGCCGGAGATCCCAGCGCCCACGAAGTGCAGACCCATCCCCCGCAGCCGCGCCTCGCGGCGGCGCGTGTCCTCGTAGAAGGCGTTGCCGCCGTCCACGACGATGTCGCCGTGCTCCAGGTAGGGCAGCAGCGAGTCGATCGTGGCGTCCGTCCCCGCCCCTGCCTGGACCATGATCACGATGCGTCGGGGCCGCTCCAGGGAGGCCACGAACTGCTCGACCGTCTCCGCCGGGAAGAACGCGCCCTCACCGCCGTGATCGGCGACGACCCGCTGGGTCTTGGCGTAGGTGCGGTTGAAGATCGCCACCCGGTAGCCGTGACGGGCCATGTTGCGGGCCAGGCTGCTCCCCATGACGGCCATGCCGATCACCCCGACCTGCGCCGAGGCGCTTTCGTGGGCACCCCGTGGCTTCTCCCCGAGCGAAGTCTGACCCTCGGTGCTCATCGTGTGCTCCTTGCTGTCGGCTAGATCGCTGTCTGCTAGGTCCGGGTTGATCGGATCGTACAGTCACCCGCGGTGGCGCGCCGCCGTGCGGGATGCGCCGCTGCCGCTTCCGCCGCGGCGAGCCTCCCGTCGGCGTCCTATCGGATCAACGCTCTTTGACCCGGTAGAGAACCTCGCCGGCGTTGGGGATCACCACGGTCCCCGGCTCGGCCGCCAACGCGTCGAGGTCGACCGTGGCGGGGTCGAGATAGCCGAGTTTGACGGACTCACACACCTGGCGGGGGATCTGCGTGGCCAGGGTTACCCTGACCCGCAGCTTCTCCTCGCCGGTGTCCGCGTCGTAGGTGCCCTTCCCGCGCAGGTGCGTGGAGTGCGCCAAGACCCCCCAGTGCACGTCCTTGAACGTGTCCCATTGCTTCACGAAGTAGTCGCGGCAGTGGTAGCCGATCGTGTAGATCTCATGATGGATCTCGCTGACCTCGGTGACATGCGGTGCGTAGATGACGACCTCGCCTCCGTCGGCCACCGCGGGCTCCAGCTTGTAAAAGCCCTTGGCCGCCGTCCAGATGTCGTCGTAGCGGGTCGACATGCACGAGATGACCCGCTGGTACGGCTCGTCGACGTACACCACGTGCGTCTGCGCGGCCACGCTCGCGGTCGCCGCCCAGGCGTCCTCGGCGGTCCCGAAGGCGGCGGCCTCCAGCAGGCCCGAGCCGGACTGGACGACGCAGGACAAGGCGAGTCGTTGGGTGGGAATGAGAGCGCTGCCCTCGTTGATCATGGCCCGCACCGGGGTGATGCCGGTGGTGCCGATGATCTGGAAGCTGGTGATGAGCGCGCCCACCCAGTGCGTCATGTCGATGAACTCCTGCGACGCGACGCCCGGGATGAAGTACTTGTTGCCACCGGACATGCCCACGACCTCGTGCGGGAAGACCGGGCCGACGACGAAGGAGACGTCGGACTCGACGACGTACCGGTTGATGAGGATGTCGGCGCCCACCGAGAGCCGCCCCTCGGACAGCTCCGCGATCCGCTCGCCGGTGATGTGCCCGACCTTGACCAGCTTGTCGGGGTCGGCCCACTCGTGGTTGACCACCCTCAGGCCGGGGTAGGCGTCCGCGCGGGTCGCGGGTTGAGCGGAGCCGTCGGCGTTGCTGCCGCCGACCCCGAGCAGCCGATCGATCTCGTCGGGCTCCATGTAGCTGTGCGTGCCCAACGCGATGACGGCGGTGAGCGAGCCCACCCGATCGATCAGGTGGCGGTGCATGGTGCCCACCAGCAGGGGCAGCGGGCAGGACCGGGTGCCGTCCGGGATGACGAGCACGACGTTCTTGCCGTCGACGTCCACGCCCGCGAGGTTGCGCGCCACGAACGCGTCCAGGTCGGCCTCGCAGACATGCTGATCGGGGCCGCCGATGGTCTCGCAGCCGATGGTGGGGGTGATCGAGTGCTCCATCACGATGCTCCTGACTGGGTACCTCGGGTTGCTGCGGTGCTGCGATGGTGACGATAGGGGTGACGACAAAACGGTACGACGCCGGAGCGGCGTGCGTGTCGGCGTCGTACCCCTCGCGTGGGGTCGGCCGCGGCGACGGTGATCCTGGTGACGACGATCGCCCGGACGGAGCCCGCCCCACCTTGTGGCAGATCGGCCCCGGGGTCCAGATTGGGGGTCATGAGCGCCCTGAGCCTGCACCCCGACCGCTTGTTCCCCGCCGAACCATCGACGCGCGACGTCTGCCGGCGGCTGTACGGCGAGGTCAAGGACTTGCCCATCCTTTCGCCGCACGGGCACGTGCCACCGGTGTGGATCGCCGACGACGTGCCCTTCCGGGATCCGGCCTCGCTGATGATCACGCCGGACCACTACGTGAACCGGATGATGCACGCCCACGGCGTCGAGCTCTCGACGCTCGGGGTCGGGCAGGGCGACCTGCCCGAAGCCGCCTCCCGCCAGGCCTGGCGCGCTCTGTGCGAGAACTGGTCTCTCTATGCCGGGACCCCCGTGCGCTACTGGTTGGAGAACGAGCTCGTCGACATCTTCGGCATCGAGGAGGTGCCCAGCGCGACCAACGCCGACACGCTGTACGACGTGGTGGCCGCGTGGATCGCCGACCCGGCGCACAGGCCGCGCGCCCTCATGGACTCTTTCGACATCGAGTTCATCGCGACGACCGACGACCCGTGCGACACCCTGGGGCACCACCAGAAGATCGCCGCCGACCCCTCCTTCACCCGCCGCGTGGCGCCGTGCCTACGCCCCGACAAGTATCTGGAGCCAGCCCGCGAGGACTGGAACGAGTCGACGGACCGGCTGGCCGAGGTGAGCGGCATCGCGATCGACTCGTACGCCGACTGGGTCGCCGCCATGGAGAACCGCCGGGCCTTCTTCAAGGCCAACGGCGCCGTCTCGACCGACCACAGCCATAAGGATCTGCGCACCGACGTGCTCGAGGACGCCGACGCAGAGCGCCTGTTCACGGCCGCCCGCGCGGGTCAGGCCCGGCCCGAGGAAGGCGAGGCCCTGCAGCGCCACATGCTCACCGAGATGGCGCGCATGGCCGCCGACGACGGCCTCACCATGACCCTTCACCCCGCGGTCGCCCGCAACCACGACGCGGCGACCTTCGCGACCTACGGCGCCGACGTGGGCGCCGACGTGCCGATCTCGGTCGAGGCCACCCGGGCCTTGCAGCCGATGCTCACCCGCTTCGGCAACACCGGCACCTTCAACCTCGTCGTGTTCACCATGGACGAGACGATCTTCAGTCGGGAGCTCGGGCCGCTCGCCGGGTTCTATCGCAACCTCTATGTGGGTGTCCCGTGGTGGTTCATCGACGCGCCCGGCGCGATCAAGCGGTTCCGCGCGTCGGTCACCGAGGCGGCCGGCTTCGCCAAGACGTCGGGCTTCATCGACGACACCCGCGCGTTCTTGTCCATCCCGGCCCGCCACGACATGGCCCGGCGACTCGACTGCGTGCACCTGGCCGAGCTGGTCGTGGAGCACCGACTCTCCGAGGACGAGGCCGCCCGCGTCGTCCGGGCGCTGGTCGCCGACAACCCCAGGAAGGTCTTCAAGCTGTGAGCGCCACCGACACCGGCCGCCGCCTCTCCCGCGCGACCGACGGCCAGCCGGTCGCTCCGGTCAAGCTTGTCCACCTGGGGGTCGGCAACTTCTTCCGTTCCCATCAGGCCTACTACACGGAGGCGGCCAACCAGGCAGCGGGCGAGGGCCAGCGGTGGGGGTTTGCGGCCTTCACGGGCCGCTCCGCCGCGATCGCCGACGAGCTCGCGCCCCAGGACGGCCTGTACACCCTCGTCGTCCAGGGCCCCTCAGGCAATGACTACCAGGTCATCTCCTCGCTGTCCGCGGTGCACCCGGCGGGTGACCTGGATTCGTGGCGGCGCTACTTCGCGGACCCCGAACTCGCGGTGGTCACGTCGACGGTGACCGAGGCGGGCTACTGCCGCGCCGCCGACGGCCACCTGGACCTGGCCGACCCGAAAGTCGCCGCCGACATCCAGGCCCTCACGAAGGACGGCACCGCCGCCGAGGTCGCAACAGCGCCAGGCAAGTTCGTGCTTGGCCTGCTCGTCCGCCGCGCGGCGAACGCCGGACCCGTGACGTTCTGCCCGTGCGACAACGTCCCGGAGAACGGCGAGATGGCCGAGCGGGTCATCCGGGACATGGCGCAGGTGGTCGACCCCGCCCTGGTGGACTACATCGACGCCGGCATCGGTTTCGCGACGACCATGGTCGATCGGATCACGCCGCGAGCCACTGACGCCGACCGCGCGGCAGTGCTGCGCGACACCGGGGTGGACGACCCCGCGGCCGTCACGGCCGAACCCTTCAGCGAGTGGTGCCTGTCCGGCGACTTCACGAACGGATGCCCGGCCTGGGACGTCGCCGGCGCGAAGTTCGTGGCGGACATCGTCCCCGAGGAGACCCGCAAGCTGTGGCTGCTCAACGGCTCACACTCGTTGATGGCGTACACGGGGCCGTTGTTCGGGCACGAGACGGTGTTCGACGCCATCAACGACGAGCGCATCCGGGGCTGGGTCGAGGAATGGTGGGACGTCGCCCAGCGCCACCTGCCGCTGCCGGCAGCCGAGGTCGCCGCGTACCGCGCGGCCCTCATCGAGCGCTACCAGAACCCCAACATCAAGCACCTGCTCGCCCAGATCGCCGCCGACGGCTCGCAGAAGATCGCGATCCGCCACGTGCCGGTCATCATGGCCGACCGCTCGGCAGGGTCGATACCGTACGGGGCGACCCGCGCCGTCGCCGCCTGGGTCGTGCACTTGCGTGGACTCGGGTCGCCGGTCACCGATGCCTGCGCCGACGAGGTCAAGGCCCTGGTGACGGGCACGCTGGAGGAGTCGGTCGACGGCGTCCTGGAATACCTCGGCATCGTCGATGACGAGGTCGAGGGCGTCGTGCTCAATCAGGCGCGCGAGCTGGCGGCGTTCGCCGGCTGACCTTCCGGCCGACACCTCCACAGCACAGACAGGCCGCTGGGCGGCCGGAAAGAAGGCAGTTCCATGAAGCTCCGCGACGATGCCCGCTGGTCCCTGGTCGTCCCCACCTCGATGGGCGTTCGAATCACCCCGGAGGACCGCCAGCCCGTCCACGCCTCTGATCGCTTCATCCTGCAGGTGACGAGCGCCGAGACCAACGTCGCGAGCGTGCCCTCGCATCTGGGGGAGCCCGTCAAGGTCCTGACGACCTTCGTGGAAGGCAGCCCCATCTCCGCGCTGATCAAGGCCAACCTGCTCTCTCGCGGGATGACCTTCGAGGGGCCCGATCTGCCCCAGGGCGACGCCTGGGGGCTACGGCACCAGTTCAACATCGCCGACTCCGGGTTCGGCGGCCGCGGCCCGCGAGTCTGGAACGATCGCTCCGGCGAGGTCGGCCGGGAGCTCTCCGTGGACCAGTTCGACATCGAGCGGATCTTCGGCGCGGAGGGTGTGCGAATCCTGCACCTGTCCGGAGTCATCGCCGCCCTCTCCCCGAAGACCTCCCGGTTCTGCGTCGAGCTCGCCCACGCCGCCCGGCGGCACGGGACCGTCGTGTCGATGGACCTCAACTACCGCGCCTCGTTCTGGGCGGGCCGAGAGGAAGAATTGAGGGCAGCCTTCCACTCCATTGCGGAGGTCTGCGACATCCTCTACGGCAATGAAGAAGACTTCCAGCTCTGTCTGGGCGTCGAGGGGCCGGCGTCCGGCGGGAAGTCCATCGACGAAAAGACCGAGGACTTCAAGGCCATGATCATCCGGATCCAGGCCGCCTACCCCCAGGCGCACTATATCGGCACCTCGCTGCGGGAGGTCGTCTCGGCGAACCACCACAAGTGGGGCATGGTCCTCTGGAACGACGACGATTTCGTCGTCTGCCCCCTGCGCGATATCGATGTCCTTGACCGCATCGGCGGCGGCGACGGCTCAGTCGGGGGCGTGCTTTACGGGATCCTCCAAGGCTGGCCCGTCGAGAAGTGCGCGCAGTTCGGGTGGGCGACCGGGGCCCTGGCAGCCACCTCGCTGTACGACTACGCAGCGCCCGCCGACAAGGAGCAGGTGTGGGCGATCTGGCAGGGCAACGCCCGGGTTCAACGCTGACCGGCAGGGCGACGCACGGACGCGCCGATTCCGCTGGGGTGCCGCAGATGTCGGTCGCCCGTTCGGTGTTTCGACGCGCCTCCCAGCGGGTAATCTCCGCAGCGACCGGACTCTGGGCAGACGCCACGCCGCGCGCCGACCGCTCGTACCGGTTCTTTCACCTTGGAGGCGACGACCATGATCCTGCTGGGCATCATCATCATCCTCGTGGCGGTGCTCGCCGGTCTCGGCGGCCTGTGGATGACGACGTCGAACAACGCGACGATCGGGTTCACGCTGGGCCCCTTGGCGATCGAGGTCACGCCGGCCGTGCTGTTCGTGTCGGGGATGCTGGTGATCTGTCTCCTCGGGCTGGGGCTGTGGCTGGCCCGCTCCGGCACCCGGCGCTCGATGGACCGGCGCCGCGAGCGCAAGCAGCTGGAACGCGACGCGCGCGCGCAAGAGAAGCAGCTGTCGGAGACTCGAGCCAAGCTGGGTCAGACGCGTGAGGAGGCGGCCGACGCGGGGCGTCGCCGCGAGGAGGAGCGAACGCGGGAGGCCACGCTGCGGGTCGAGACCGACCGACGTCGCGAATCGGGCCGCGAAGCGGAGATCCGCCAGACGGCGGCCGAGAAGCGCGGGCCTGACGTGGCTGGCCCCGGCGGCGCCACGCGCTACCCCTGACGGGGCGAGCGGGCCTCGCGGCGCGTTGCGCGTTGGCAGGGGCGCCCCGCGAGCCGTCGGTGGGTCGGTCGCGACGTCGTGGCCCACGGGTTTGTGCAATCACGCTCTTCATATCGGCGCTTCCCGTTAGATGGGTGGCACGCGTGTCTGCGACGAGGCAGGCCCGCCCGTAACGCTGGAAGGACCCAGGATTGAGACGACGGAATCTGCTCGCCCTCCTGACGGCCGTGGCCCTGGCCAGCGGGGCAGCGGGATGCGGCGGAGCTTCACCGGCATCGTCGGGACCGCAGAAAACCATCCTGCGTCTCGCCCTCAACCAGACCAAGGAACACCCTTCGTACATCGCCCTGACCAGCTTCGGCGACCGGCTGGAGAAGGCCACGGACGGGCGTTTCACGATCGACATCTTCCCCAACGAGGTCCTGGGTGCCCAGCAGGAGATCCTCAACCTGATGAGCAACGGCATCGTGGACCTGGCGATCATCTCCGGCACCCAGTTGGAGAACATCAACAGGGATTTCCAGGTCTTCAATCTCCCGGCGGTCTTCGACTCGGTGGCGCACCAGACCAAGGTCATCAATGACCCGGAGATCACTCGCCAGCTCTTCACCTCCATGGAGGGCAGCAACCGGCTCACCGTCATCGGCGGCTTCACGCAGGGCGAGCGCAACCTCTACACCAAGACGCCCGTGAACTCGCCGGCGGATCTCGCCGGCAAGAAGATCCGGGTCCAGGAGAGCCCGGTCATGCTGGCGACGATCGATGCGATGGGTGCTTCGGCGACCCCCATGTCCTACGGGGAGGTCTACACAGCGATGCAGTCCGGCGTCCTGGACGGCGCGGAGAACAACGAGGTCTCCTACTACACCCAGAAGCACTACGAGGTGGCGCGGTACTACACCTACACCAAGCACCTGGTCGGGCTGGACTACATGGTCGGCAACACCGATTCGCTGCACGCGATGTCCGAGCAGGACAAGGCCGCCTTCGACAGGGAGTGGACGGCGACCTATCAGGAGTTCAACGACCTGTGGGCCAAGGCCACGCAGGATGCGATCGACGGCGCGACCAAGGGCGGGGCGAAGTTCGTCAAGATCGACACCTCCGCCTTCGACGCCCGGCTGAAGCCCGTCGCCGAGTCCTTCCTGCGGACCGACGTGCAGCGTGAGATCTACGCCAAGACGCGGAAGGCGGCGGAGCAGTGAAGGCGCTGACCAAGGTCCTGGACAAGGTGCTCGCCACGGCATGCGTCGTCCTCTTCGCGCTGCTCGTGGTCGTCGTGGTCTGGCAGGTCTTCACGCGCCAGGTCCTGCACAACCCGGCCGCCTGGACGGAGGAGGTCTCCCGCTATGTGTTCGTCTGGCTCGGCCTCTTCGCCACGGCGCTGGTCTTCTCCGAACGGGGACATATCGCCGTCGACTTCGTGGCGCGCAAGCTCCCCCTGGGGGCACAGAAGGCCAACCGCGTCCTCATCCAAATCCTGATCACGTCCTTTGCGCTCATCGTGCTCGTGTATGGCGGGTGGCGCGCGGGCCAGGGCGCCTGGAACCAGAGCCTGCAGGCATTGCCTTTCACCTTGGGGCAGATGTATATCGTGATGCCGATCACCGGCATCCTCATCGCGATCTACGCGGTCAACAACATCATCGACGTGCTCTCGGGCGCCGTGCCCCCGTTCGCGGAGGAGCTGGACGAGGACGCGGCGCAGTACCTTGACGGCCGCCAGACGGTGCAGACCGACGAGTCGTTGAACGCACCGCGGGACAGCGCGCCGCCGGGCATGCCGCCTCCCGGGAATTCGACCGACCGCCCCGAGACGAGGAGCTGAGCCATGGGCACCGTCGAACTCGCTGCCCTTGTGCTCGTCGTCGGCATCGTCGCCTGCATCATCCTCGCCGTGCCGATCGCGGTCGGCATCGGCCTGAGCAGTTTCGCGGCCGCGGTCGTGCTGTTGGACTTCGACAAGGCAGCCCTCGCGAGCGCCCAGAAGATGTTCACCGGCATCAACAGCTTCACCCTGTTGGCCATCCCGTTCTTCGTGCTCGCCGGAGTGTTGATGAACAACGGCGGCATCGCGGGCAGACTCATCGACGCCGCGAAGGTCCTCGTCGGGCGCATGCCCAACTCCCTGGCCCAGACGAATATCGTCGCCAACGGCCTGTTCGGCGCTGTCTCCGGCGCGGCCGTCGCAGCCGCTGCCGCGGTCGGCACCGTGATGACGCCCCGGATGCGCCAGGAGGGGTACGACCGCAACTTCGCCGCGGCCGTCAACGTGGCCTCGGCGCCGTCGGGGATGCTGATCCCGCCGAGCAACACCTTCATCGTCTACTCGCTGGTGTCCAGCACGTCGATCGCGGCCCTGTTCATGGCCGGCGTGGGCCCCGGCCTGGTGTGGATCGTCGCGTGCATGATCGTCGTGGCGATCCTCGGGAAGAAGTACAGCGGCGCGAAGGACGCCGCCCACCCGACGTTCTCGCAGGGGATGCTCACCTTGTGGCGCGCGTTCCCGTCGATGCTGATGATCGTGATCGTGGTCGGCGGTATCCTCGCCGGCTTCTTCACCGCCACGGAATCCTCGGCCATCGCCGTCGTCTACTGTCTGGTGCTGGGTTTCCTCTATCGGGCGATCAAGGTCAAGGATCTGCCGGGCATCCTGCTCAACGCGGCCCGTACGACGGCCATCGTGATGCTGCTGGTAGGGGTGTCCACGGCGCTGTCCTTCGTGATGTCCTTCTCGCACATCCCAGATCTGGTCTCGGACACGTTGCTCGGGCTGTCCAGCAACTCGGTGGTCATTCTCGCCATCATGATGGTGATCCTGCTGTTGGTCGGGACCTTCATGGACCCGACGCCGGCGATCCTCATCTTCACGCCGATCTTCCTGCCGATCGTGATGACGTTCGGGGTCAGCCCGCTGCACTTCGGCACGATGATCGTCTACAACCTCTGCGTCGGGGTCATCACCCCACCGGTCGGCAACGTGCTCTTCGTGGGCTCGCGGGTGGCCGGCCTTCGCATCGAGCCGGTGGTGACCAAGCTGGTCTGGTTCTTGCTCGCGATCGTCATCGGCCTGTTCGTCGTGGTGTTCGTCCCCCAGCTGTCGCTGTGGCTGCCCACGGTCATGGGCTTGACCAGCGGCTGATGCCTGGCGTCAGGGCGTCAGGGATGGCAGGGATGTCACGCCGGCGAGGGCATGGCGGCG
>JBDTWM010000009.1:0-43489 GCA_040006675.1 Dermatophilaceae bacterium
CGGCGTGGTCAGAGGGGATGGCCTAGTTCACGCGGCCCACTGCACCAGCGGCTGGCCGCCCTGCACGGCTTCGCCGACGGCGACGTCGATGCGTGCCACGATCCCGTCCGCCGGCGCGGTGATCTCGGTCTCCATCTTCATGGCCTCGAGGACGACGACAGTATCGCCGCCCTTCACCGTGTCGCCCTCAGACACGAGGATCGTCACGACGGTGCCGGAGATGGGCGCGGTGAGCGCGTTGCTGGAGCGTGCCGGGGCCTTCGCCGCGGTGGGGGTGATCCCGTACGACGACGTGGTGCCCAGCAGGATCGAGCCGATGTCGGGGATGGGCTGCTCCTCGACCTCGACGTCGACGTCGTAGTCGATCCCGTTCACCGTCACCTTGAGCTTCATCGTGTGCTTCTCCTACCGGATCACGTGCGAGTGATGGACGTCGGAGCGGCCCTGCCGCGCCCACGATGTCTGCCGACGCAGACGGACCTGCTTGATCTTCGCGCGGTAGCCGAGGTAGGCGGCGCAGGCCGCGCTGATCGCGAGCAGCACTTCCTCGGCCACCTCGCCCGCTGGGTGGGACGCCTCCATGCGTGCCTCCAGCGAGCTCAGGCGTTCGGTGAGTTCGGCGACCTGCTCCCGCAGCTCGTCCACGCTCGCCGCAACGTCGGAGGTGGTCTGGCCCATGTCGTGTCCTTCCTGGCTTTGTGGCTGTCTGGTGTGGGCCTGGGCTCACAGCGGGATGAGGCCGTGCTTCTTCGGAGGACGCTGGTCCCGCTTGTTGGCGAGCACCTCCAGCGCGCGGGCGATGCAGAGCCGCGTCTGCGAGGGCTCGATGATGTCATCCACGAGTCCGCGGGCCGCGGAGACATACGGGGTGGAGAACGCTTCCCGGTAGAGGTCGACCAATTCCGCCCGCTTCGCCTGCGGGTCGTCCGCCTCGGCGATCTCGCGCCGGAACACCACGCCAGCGGCCCCCTCTGCCCCCATCACGGCGATCTCCGCGGTCGGCCAGGCAAAGACCCGGTCGGCCCCCAAGTCCTTGCCACACATGGCGAGATAGGCGCCGCCGTAGGCCTTGCGCAACACCACGGTGACCTTCGGGACGGTGGATGCGGAGTAGGCGAAGAGCATTTTGGCGCCGTGCCGGATGATGCCCCCGTACTCCTGCTGCACGCCCGGTAGGAAGCCGGGCACGTCGACCAGAGTGACCAGCGGGATGTTGAACGCGTTGCAGAACCGGATGAACCGGGCCGCCTTGTCGGAGGAGTTGATGTCCAGGACCCCCGACATGTGGTTGCACTGGTTCGCGATGAAGCCGACGGAGCGCCCGGTGACCCGTCCGAAGCCGATCACGATGTTCATCGCGTAGCCCGCCTGGACCTCCAGGAAGTCGTGTGAGTCCACGATGCGCAGGATGACCTCGCGCACGTCGTACGCCTTCTTGGGGTCCAGCGGGATCACGTGGTCGAGGGCCTCGTCGGGCTCGACGGTGTCGTGCCCGGGCACGTAGGGCGATTCCTCCGTGTTGTTGCTCGGCAAGAAGCTCAGCAGCTTCTTGGCAATGAGCAGCGCCTGCTCGTCGTCCTGCGCCACGAAGTGCGTCACCCCGGATTGGCCCATGTGGGCCTGCGGGCCGCCGAGCGCCTCCGCGCTGACATCCTCGCCGGTGACATTGCGGATGACCTCGGGCCCCGTGATAAACATCCGCGAGTTCTCGGTCTGAATGATGAAGTCGGTCAGTGCGGGGGAGTAGACGGCACCGCCCGCGCACGGTCCGGCGATGATCGAGATCTGCGGGACCACGCCGGACAGCGCGACGTTCTGGAAGAAGACCTTGCCGTACCCGGACAGGGAGTCGATGCCCTCCTGGACGCGCGCGCCCCCGGAGTCGTTGATGAAGACGAACGGCGTACCGGTCTCCATGGCCGCGTGCATGGCGTCCGCGACCTTGAGTGAGTGCACCTCGCCGGCGGACCCGCCCGCGACGGAGAAGTCCTGGCTGGCGAAGTGGATCGGGCGACCCAGCACGAGGCCGGCGCCGGTGACGACGCCGTCCGCGGGCATGACCGCTTTGTCCATCCCGAACAGCGTCGAGTGGTGCTGGGCGAAGAGTCCGGTCTCCTCCATCGTGCCCGGGTCGAGCAGGTTGTCGACGCGCTCGCGGGCCGTCAGCTTGCCCTGCGCGTGCTGCGTGGCGTGCCGCTTCTCGCCGCCGCCCGCCTCGACGGTCGCGCGACGCTCGCGCAACTCTTCGATGCGCTCTGCCATCGTCTTTTGGTGAGGCGCCATGGGTTGTCGGTCCTTCGTCGGAGTCGAGTGATCGGGTGGGGCCAGGTCAGGCAGCTCGAGGTCAGGCGAGTCGAGGTCAGGCGGGCGTCACCGCGACGGAATGCGTGCGTCCGTCCACGGTGATGTCGTACTTGATGGGGCCGCGCACCGGTCCGCCCTTGCCGTCGCCGTTGGACGCGGCCCTCTCGGCCGCCACATCTGCGGGGTCCTTGGCCACGGACTTCGGCCCCTCGGGCCGGGTCTTGAAGAAGCCGTCCGCCACCTTCGGGAACATCGCATAGGTGAGGACGTCCTCGTCGGAGCCGTTGAACCCCTCGGCCTGCTCGGCCTGCGCACGCAGATTCTCCCACTCGGCCGGGATGAGGTCGGCGGGCCGGCGCGTGATGGGTTCCTTGCCGGTCTGCTCCTTGGCCTTGGCGACGACCTGCGGGTCGTACTCGCCGAGCGTCAGCCCGTAATAGCCGAGCATCAGGTCGGCGAACTCCGCTGTCAACACCTTGTATTCGCCCATCAGCACGTTGAACACCGCCTGCGTGCCGACGATCTGACTGGACGGGGTGACCAACGGCGGATATCCGGCGGCCTGGCGCACCCGCGGGACCTCCTCGAGCACCTCACGCAGTCTGTCCCCGGCGCCCTGCTGCTTGAGCTGAGCCTCCATGTTGGAGATCATGCCGCCCGGGATCTGGCTGTCGAAGATGTCGGTGTCCACCGTGAACGCAGACATGAAGTGACTGTATTTTGGCTTGACCTCGGCGAAGTGGTCCTTCACCTTGCGCAGCAGCATCTTGTCGAGGTCGGCCACGTAGCCGGTGCCCTCGAGCATCTCCTGCAGGGACTCGGTGGGGTTGTGGCCCGGGCCGAGCGACATCGAGGAGATGGCCGTGTCGACCACGTCGGCGCCGGCCTCGATGGCCTTCATGAGCGAGACCAACGTGACTCCGGTGGTGGCGTGGCAGTGCAGGTTGACCTGCATGTCGGGCAGCTCGGTCTTGATCGCGCGGACGATGTCGAAGGCCGGCTGCGGCTTGAGCAGCGCCGCCATGTCCTTCAACGCGAGGGAGTCGGCGCCCATGTCGCGCAGCTGGCGGGCCAGCTCGACGTACCCGTCGACGGTGTGCAGCGGGCTCACCGTGTAGCAGATCGTGCCCTGCGCGTGCTTGCCGGAGCGCTTGACGGCGGCCATCGCGTGCTCCAGGTTGCGCGCGTCGTTCAGCGCGTCGAAGACCCGGAAGACGTCCATCCCGTTCTCGGCGGCCTTGTCCACAAAATGGTCGACCACGTCGTCGCCGTAGTGGCGGTACCCCAGCAGGTTCTGGCCGCGCAGCAGCATCTGCAGACGGCTGTTGGGCATCAGCTCGCGGAAGGTGCGCAGCCGCTCCCAGGGATCCTCGTTGAGGAACCGGATGCACGCGTCGAACGTGGCGCCGCCCCAGCACTCCACGCTCCAAAAGCCGGCCTGGTCGATGTCGGCGCACGCGCCGATCATGTCCTCCATGGCCATGCGGGTGGCCATGAGGCTCTGATGCGCATCCCGGAGAGCGAGCTCCGTCACACCGATGGTTCGCGGAGAGGTCATGGCGCCATGGTGTCATGGGCCGCGGCCACCTTGTCGCGAGTTGTCCGGGGTTCTCGCGGGACAGTCCGAGGGCTCGCCACGCGACGGCATTCGGGATCGGGCCGCGCTATGCGTCGAAACGCCTTCTGTCGCAACGCCGAACGCCGACCCCCTCCGCCCTCTCTCGATGTTTCGGACGTACCCTCGAGCGCGACCGGCCCGAAGGCGGCGCGGTGCGCCGGAGGCGTGCGCGCGGTCGGGGCACCACGCATAGTGAGGGCAGGGGCATCATGATCACCCTCGTCAACGTCACCAAGAGGTATCGCCAGGCCCTGCGACCCGCGCTCGACGATGTGTCGCTCACCCTGGCGGCGGGGGAGTTCGCGTTCCTCGTCGGCGTCTCCGGGTCGGGCAAGACCACGCTGCTCAGGCTGCTGCTCTGCGAGGAGAAGGCCACCTCGGGCACGGTCGAGGTGGCCGGGCGTCACCTGTCCACACTCAAGCGACGTTACGTCCCCGCGTTGCGGCGCGACATCGGCGTGGTCTTCCAGGACTTCCGGCTGCTCGCGGACAAGACCGTGTACCAGAACGTCGCCTACGTGCTGCATGTGCTCGGTACCAGGCGCCCCCAGATCGCCGCGATCGTCCCGGAGACTCTCGACCTGGTCGGGCTGGGGGGCATGGCCAAGCGGTTCCCGCACGAGCTGTCCGGTGGGGAGCAGCAACGGGTCGCGATCGCGCGCGCCGTGGCGAAGAGGCCGGTGTTGCTGCTCGCGGATGAACCCACGGGCAACCTCGACCCCGGCACGTCCCTGGAGATCGTCACGCTGCTCGACCGCATCCACGACCAAGGCACGACCGTGCTGGTGGCCACCCACGACGACGAGATCGTCAACCAGCTGCGGCGCCGCGTCATCGAACTCGATGCGGGGGCAGTCGTACGTGACCAGGAACGCGGCGTGTACGGGGGTGTGCGATGAGGCCGGGCTTTCTGCTCGCGGAGGCGTGGAACGGGCTGCGGCGTAGCTCCTCGATGGCCATCTCGGTGGTGATCGTGACGGCGGTGTCGCTGTTGTTCTTCGGAGTGGGCCTGCTGGCCCAGCGTCAGGTCGAGACGGCGAAGGGTTACTGGTACGGCAAAGTCGAGGTGACCATCTATTTGTGCACGAAGAACTCCAGCGAGTTCAACTGCCACGGCGAGGCGGTCACCCCGGACGAGAGCGCTAAGATCGGCGCCGACCTGGCGGCGATGAAGCCGGTCGTCAAGGAGGTCATCTTCGAGAGCCAGGACGAGGCGTACGCACGCTTCAAGGAGCAGTTCACGAACCCTGCGTTCGCGGACACGCCCCAGGAGGCGATCCCCGCGTCCTACCGCGTGAAGCTGTCGGACCCGCAGGACTACGACCGCATGAGCACCGCGTTCACCGGCGCGCCGGGGGTGGCGTCGGTCAAGGACATCCGCGCCATCCTGGAGCCGCTGTTCAAGGTCATGGACTTCTTGCGCCTCACGGCGTGGGTGCTTGCCGGGGTCATGCTGCTGTGCACCGTCTTGTTGACCGCGACCACGATCCGGCAGGTGGCCTGGACGCGCCGACGAGAAACCGCCATCAAGCGGGTGGTGGGCGCGAGCAAAGCAGCGATCCAGTTGCCGTTCGTGATGGAGACGCTGCTGGCCGTCATGCTGGGGGCGGTCGTGGCCGTGGGGGCGCTCTGGGTCCTGGTCCGGGTGGGGGTAAGCCAGCTCGCCGAACGTTTCCAGGATTTCCACTGGGTATGGGTCGGCGACGTGTGGGCGGTCGCCCCGTGGGTGGCGGCCCTCGCGCTGGTGGTCGGCGTGTTGGTCTCGTGGCTGGCGTTGGTGCGCTATGTCCGTGTGTGAGTCGGCCCGAACATGAGTGCGTACGTAGGTGAGTGCGTACGGGTGTGAACACGTACGAGTGCGGGCCGCGACGCTGACGGGCGGTGGGGACCGATCGTCAGTTTCGGCGCGCCGGTGCCGATGGGAACCGTGCGGCTCGCCGGGCTGCTGCGGGGTGTGCCGCTAGGGGAGAGGCCGCCGCGCGAAATGCGGAGAGCGGATCGTGGGCGCGGCGGGCAACGCGATCTGCCCGCGACCCCATACTGTGGATTATGTCGAACCTTCCGGCCGGGTCAATTAGACGAATTCGCTTGATGTGCAGTAAATTTCGTTCTTACGTCTGACGTTACAACCGACGAAGGTGGTTCCTCAGTGAGGATGCGCGAGTCCGGGGTCCCCTGCACCCCCACCCGCCGACTCCCCCGCGCGATCTGTGGCCTGGCTCTCGGCGCCGCCCTGATCGCGGCGGGTCCGATCGCAGCGCCGGCGTCCGCGGAGGACGGCTCTGGGCAGGGCGCGGGCTCCCAGATCGACGCCTCCCGCGCGCGTCTGACCAACCTGTCCGCGAAGTCACAGGAGGCCGTGCTGGCCCTGGAGAAGACGCAGGGTCTGCTCGCTCAGGCCAAGGCGAACCTCGCCGGCGCCGAGGTCGCTGCGACGGCCGCCCAGGCACGCTCGACCCGGCTGGAGGTTGAGCTGGCCGCCGCCAAGAAGGTGGAGGCCGACGGAGTCGCCCGCATCGCGGTGATCCAGGCGCAACGCGACAAGAACACCGACATTCGCAACAACATCGCGCGGCAAGCCTACGAAGGCTCCGGGATGGAACGCCTCGCCGTCCTCCTCAACACCACGCGGGCCCAAGATCTCGCCGACCACATGTACGTCGCCGAGAAGGTCAACGACAACCAGAACGCCGTCCTCGCTGAACTCGCCACGCTGCGCGCGACCGCCGAAGATGAGCAGCGCAAGCTGGAGGAGGTCCGCCGCCAGACCGCCACGTTGGCGCTGCAGGCGGAGGCGGCTGTCGCCCAAGCGCAGGCGGCGCGGGCCGAGGCGAGCAGCACCCGCACCGAACTGAGCACCCTCGAGCAGGCCCAGAAGACGCAGGCCGCCGCGGTGGCCGCGCAGCGCGTCGAGGAGCAAAGCCGCTATGACGAGCTCCAGGCGGAGTCCGCCCGCATCCAAGCCCAGCTCGCCGCTCGGGCGGCGGCCCGACCCTCCGGGGCTGGCTCGTCCCCCGGTCCGCAGCGCGCCACGGGGCGGTTCGCGGTCCCGGTGGGTGGTCCGTTCACCTCGGAGTTCGGCTACCGAGTCAACCCGGTGCTCTTTTCGAGCGAGCTGCACGCGGGGTTGGACATCGGTGCAGACTGCGGATCGCCCGTGTATGCCGCCGGAGCCGGCACGATCATCCGCGCGGCCTGGACGGGCGGCTACGGCAACGAGGTCATCATCGATCACGGCGGCGGCATCGCCAGCACGTACAACCACATGTCCGCGTACGTACGGACCTCCGGCGACGTCAAGCAGGGCGACCTGATCGGCCGTGTCGGCACGACCGGCCAGTCCACGGGGTGCCACATGCACTGGGAGGTCCGCGTGAACGGCGTCCCGGTCAATCCTCGCGGCTGGTTCTGATCCCGTCCGGGCCGCTTCGCGCCTGCCCCGGCGCACGCCCGAGAAACGCGGGAGCGCGCCGGCCGGCCCGGCGGGTACCGTGATCCGTCATGGCAAAGGACTCCGGCATCAAGGTCGTCGCACGCAATCGTAAGGCGCGTCACGACTACCTCATCGAGGACACCCTCGAAGCCGGCCTGGTGCTGCAGGGCACCGAGGTGAAGTCGCTGCGCGCCGGCCGCGCTTCCCTTGTCGACGGGTTCGCGACGATCAGCAGCGACGGCCAGGCGTGGCTGGAGGGGGTCCACATCCCGGAGTACACGCAGGGCACGTGGACCAATCACGCTGCGCGTCGCAAGCGGAAGCTCTTGCTGCATCACGACGAGATCGCGAAGCTGGCCGCGAAGACACGAGAGGCCGGACACACCCTCGTACCTCTGTCCCTGTACTTCAAGGACGGCCGGGCAAAGGTCGAGATCGCGCTGGCGAGGGGCAAGAAGGAATACGACAAACGACACGCCCTGCGGGAGCGTCAGGATCGGCTCGAGGCCGACCGCGCGGTGTCCCTACGCCGCCATCGCTGACCGAAAGAACCCGCGCCGACGGCGCCCGGTCCTTCGAGCCCCCGTCTCCACCGCCGCCAGGCCGCTCGGCCCCGCGTCGGCACTCGGCCGCGTACGCTGCCAGCAGAGCCGTGCCGGAACGCGCTCCGGTGGGTGATCGCGACGCGACGCGTGGAAGGACGGGGACATGACGCAGGACATCATCGAGCCGCTGGACGAGGCCGGTTGCTGGGAGCTGCTCGAAGCCCACGAGTTCGGACGGCTGGCTTTCAGCGTGGCCAACGAGCCCGACATCGTCCCGCTGAACTTCTGCGCTCGGGACCGGAAGGTCTACTTCCGGACCGGGGTCGGCAGCAAGCTCCTTGCGATGACGATCAATAAGAAGGTCGCCTTCGAGTTCGATCTCGTCGAGGACGGCATCGCCAAGAGCGTGATCATGTACGGCACAGCACGCGAGATGGACGCCGAGAGCGAGCGGGAATTCTTCGAGTCGTTGCCGTTGCGACCCTGGGTGCCGACGCACAAGTACCACTACCTGGAGATCACCCCCCGGGAGATCCACGGGCGACTGTTCCATCTGGGCGAGCTCGAGGAGGACTGACCAGCAGGCCCGCGGTGACCGGGAACGCGCTGGTCTCGAGGTGCGTTGTTCGGGTATCCTGAAAGATCCGCGGGTACGTCTCGCGGCTCACACAACGTGTGACGGGTTGACAACTGCACAGCGTGACGTGCCCCCGCTCGAGGGGGTGATCGGTTTCGACGGTGATCGTCGTTCCAGGAGAAGCGGGTCGAGGATGCTGGGTTATCTCGTCAACGCTCCCAGCAAAACAATAGGTGCCGATTCCAAGCGCACCGACTTCGCCCTCGCCGCCTGAGCGAGCTGGCAAGTCCGTCAGCCTGAGTTCGCTATCGACTCAGTTCCTGGCGTCAGTTAGGTAGCTTGCTGCGTTGTCATGTCGGGGGGCAACGCGGGACTCTTTCTCGACTGGGCCTGTCGGCGGACATGTGCGCGCAAGCGCCGAGGCCAAGAAACTCCACAGCGCACTGCACCCGGAGAAGTCCTGCTTTGGCATCATCGGACGCGGGTTCGATTCCCGCCACCTCCACTTCGTGGGGCACGTCACTGTGCGGGGGTCAAAACCTCGTACGGAATGGGCCGCCGCTGCCTGACGCAGCGGCGGCCCATTCGTGTGCCCCGTTGGTATGCGGGGGCGCGTTGGTGTGCGGGGGGAGACCTCTCGGCGGGGATGGACGTGGTCAGCCTGCCGCCTCGTCAGGGTCTTGCGACTCCTGGCCTGAGCGCTGGGTGGCGATTTCCGCTTGGACCGCGTCCATGTCGACGGCACGGAGCTGTTCGATCACGGACTCCAAGGCGTTCGCGGGCAGCGCCCCCGGCTGGCCGAACAACAGGACCCCGTCGCGGAACCCGAAGATCGTCGGGATGGACGAGATCTGCAGCTGGGCCGCGAGCTCCCGTTCCGCCTCAGTGTCGACCTTGGCGAAGGTGATGTCGGGATGCTTCTCGGCGGCGGCCTCGAAGATCGGCGCGAACTGGCGGCACGGACCGCACCACGATGCCCAGCAGTCGACCAGGACGATGCCGTCAGTGGTCACGGTGCCTGCGAAGTTGTCAGCGGTGAGAGCAATGGTCGTCATGACAGCGCCAACGCGAGGTACCCCCGGGCGTATTCCTCCCCGGCGCAGGCGCGGCGCGACGCGCGGCGGGGATCTGGCGTGAGCCTAGGATGAGGTCGTCTCAGCCGTGCGTCGCGCGGCGGCGCCGCGGACCGTCGGCGTACCACCGACCGGCAGGACTCGTATGGCGCGCCCCAAGATCACCCCCGCTCGCAAAGCTCGTTGGACCGCATCGCAGAAGACCCGAGCCCGCCAGGCGCCTCGCGAAGCGAGAGCGGCCGGCGCTGCACCTCGTGGCTACCGCGCCGACCGGACCCAGCCGACGGCGGGCGGGCCGCGTATCCAGGGCACCCGGGCCACCGCGCGGGACGACCGGGGCGTCCAGGGCGTCCAGGCACCCCCCGTCGAGCGGGGCCCAGGCCGCGAGCGTCAGCCGGACCGCGGGTGGGAGCCGCGCCGTTCCTGGGAAGCGCGCGGCGAGGGAAGGTCGCCGCGCCGCGACGGTCAAGTACGTCGCGACGGTGAGCGGAGCCGCGACGGTGAGCGGAGCCGCGACGGTCAAGTGCGCCGCGAGTGGGAACCCCGCCAACGTTCCGGAGAGGACGGCCGACTCGGGGCCGCCCGCGACCGACCCACGCAATGGCGCGGGGGCGAGCGCGATCGGCGTACGGAATGGCCCGGCAACGTTCCGCGCACCGGCGACACCCCGCGCCCGGGCGACGCCCCGCGAGCGAATGGGTCCCCCCGCCGGGGCGTCCACGCGCCGACGCGCGCGCCGAGTCATCCCCGCGTCGACCCGCACGCGGAGAAGATGCGACGCCGCGACCGCCCGCCGGTCGTCGGTCAGGATCGCGGTCCGGTGCGCGAGCCGGACGCGAGCGGACCGTTCGCCGACATGGGGCTTCCGGCGCCCCTGGTGCGCCGGCTCGCCCGCGAGGGGATCACCGAACCGTTCCCGATCCAGGCCGCGACGATCCCGGACGCCCTCGCGGGGCGCGACGTCCTCGGCCGCGGACAGACGGGCTCCGGCAAGACGCTGGCCTTCGGCCTTCCAACGCTCGCCCGCCTCGCGGGGCGGCCCCCGGCGCGCCCGAACCGGCCACGCGCGATCGTGCTGGTCCCGACCAGAGAGCTCGCCATGCAGGTCAGCGACGCGCTCGGACCGCTCGCGCATGAGCTCAAGCTGCGTCACAAGCTGATCGCGGGGGGACTCGCGTACGAGAGCCAGATCTCCGCTCTGACACGCGGCGTCGAGCTGCTCATCGCCACCCCCGGGCGACTGATCGACCTCATCGGGAGAGACGCGGCGGCTCTCGACGATGTCGAGATCGCGATCCTTGACGAGGCGGACCAGATGGCCGATCTCGGCTTCCTGCCCGAGGTCAGCGAGATCTTGGACCTGGTGCCCCCTGGCGGCCAGCGGCTGCTGTTCTCGGCGACGCTGGACCGGGGGGTGGACGCGGTGGTGGAACGCTACCTGGCCGAGCCGGTGATCCACGCTACCGAGTCGGGCACGGCGAGTGTGACGACCATGGACCATCACGTGCTGCTCGTCCAGCCTCGCCACAAGAAGCTCATCACCGCTCAGGTCACCAATCGGCAGGGCCGCACGATCGCGTTCGTGCGCACCAAGCTGGCGGCCGACCGGGTCGCGGGGGAGCTGCGCGAGCAGGGAGTGCGAGCGCTGGCGTTGCACGGCGGCCTGCAGCAGGGCGCGCGCAACCGAGTGTTGGCGGCGTTCCGGGACGGCTCCGTGCCGGTGTTGGTCGCCACGGACGTGGCGGCGCGTGGCATCCACGTCGACGACGTGTCCCTCGTGCTCAATGTCGATCCGCCCCTGGATCACAAGATGTACGTGCACCGGGCCGGGCGGACGGCCCGAGCCGGGGAGAGTGGCAGCGTCGTCGTGCTGGCGCTGCCGCATCAGCGGCGTCAGATGGCGCGCATCTGGGAGGCCGTCGGCGTCGAGGGGGAAGCCGTCGAGGTCGCTCCCGGCGACGAGGCATTACAGGCGGTGGGCGCGCGGCGAACGAGCGGCGAGCCCCTCCCGGAGGAGTGGGCCCGACGCATCCTGACCCCGCCGAAGCAGCGGCGCAGACCCGGACAGCCGAGCCAGCGGCGTCCCTTCCGGTCTCGGCCGGAGGGCTCGGCCGCGACGGCACGCATGAGTCGGGGGTCGCGGGGGTAGCTCCGTATCGTGGCCGACTTTCTGACCGGGAAGCTCCTCGTCGCCACGCCGAAAATCACGGAGCAGGTGTTTCGGCGCAGCGTCGTCATCGTGCTCCACCATGACGCGCAGGGTGCCCACGGGCTGATCCTGAACAAGCCGCTCGGCGTGGGCGTCGACGCGGTGCTGCCCGGCTGGTCAGCGCATCTGACGAGCCCTGCGGTGATGTTCCAGGGCGGCCCGGTCGGCCTGGACACCGCCTTCGGCCTGGGCTGGGACACCGGCAATGAGGACGAAACGGCGACCGGCGGTGTGCAACGGGTCGTCGGCTCGATCGGCGTGGTCAACCTCGACGGGGAGCCCGGGTGGATCCGCGCTCGGACGGAGGGTGTGCGGGTCTTCGTGGGGTACTCCGGGTGGAGCTCGGGCCAGCTCGAGAGTGAGGTGGCGGCGCATAGTTGGTACGTGGTGGACGCCCAGTCGATCGATGCCTTCACGCAGGCACCTCACGAGCTCTGGCGGACCGTGCTGCGCCGCCAGCCCGGCCGCCTGTCATGGGTCGCATCCTTCCCGGACGACCCCGAGCGCAACTGACCGCGCCCCAGCCGCCCCAGGAGCGCCGCGCGGCGCAGTTCGTACACTGAGGGACATGATCACCCCGCACCTGTCCACCGCCGACCCTTTGGACCCGTTCGACCCGTACGGACCGGGCGGACCGCTGCGCCCCCAGACCGCGACGAGCGTGCTGGAACGGCAACAGACCGCGACCGACGAGCAGGTCGTGGAGCCGGGCGACCACGAGAGGTTCAGCCATTACGTCCGCAAGGAGAAGATCCTCCAGAGCGCCGTGGGTGGCACGCCGGTCGTGGCGCTGTGCGGCAAAGTGTGGGTGCCAGGCCGGGACCCGCAGCGCTTCCCCGTGTGCCCGGTGTGCAAGGAGATCCACGCGGGCCTTCAGCCGCCCGCCGATGGCGAGGAGTAGGCCCCCCGTCGCACGCCGAGCACTTCGGGTGAACAGTGCGACGATCGACACGCCGAGCGCGTCGGATCCTTCTGCGGGTTCGTCCTCGCGGGCGGTCGGTGGCGCGGCGTCGACGCGTGCGTCGGTTACGGTGTTCCGGCCATGAGTACCGCTGCTGCTTCCCAACTTCCGCCTGCCTTCCCCGAACGCGCCCCGTGGGGGACCGCCGATCGGTTGCGCGCCTGGCAGGCGGAGGCGCTCACGGCATACCTGCAAGCCGACGCGCGTGACTTCCTCGCCGTCGCGACGCCCGGGGCGGGCAAGACGACGTACGCGCTGCGTGTGGCCGCCGACCTGATGGATCGTGGCATCATCCGGCGTCTTACGGTCGTCGCGCCCACCGAGCATCTGAAGACCCAGTGGGCCGACGCGGCCGCCCGCGTGGGCATCCATCTCGACCCTGGTTTCACGAACGCGGCGGGTGGGACGAGCCGTGATTATCACGGGATTGCGGTGACCTACGCCGGGGTTGCAAGCCGTCCTGCGCTGCATCGAGCCCGGACGCAGGCCGTTCCCACGCTCGTGATCCTCGACGAGGTCCACCACGGTGGCGACGCCCTGACCTGGGGTGATGCGATCCGTGAGGCGTTCGAGCCGGCGGCGCGGCGGCTGGCGCTCACCGGGACCCCGTTCCGCAGCGACACTGCCCCGATCCCGTTCGTGAGGTACGAGGCCGACGAGGAGGGGCTGCGCCGCTCCGCCAGCGACTACACGTACGGTTACGCGCGTGCCCTCGCCGACGGCGTCGTCCGCCCGGTGATCTTCCTGGCCTACGGCGGCGAGATGCGCTGGCGCACCCGGGCTGGGGACGAGATCTCGGCGCGGCTCGGCGAGCCGTTGACCAGGGACGCTACAGCGCAGGCGTGGCGGACCGCGCTGGATCCGGCGGGGGAGTGGATCCCGAGCGTGCTCGCCGCGGCCGACACGCGGCTGACCCAGGTCCGCCGGCACGTGAGCGACGCGGGCGGGATGGTGATCGCGAGCAACAAGACCCAGGCGCGGACATACGCCCGGATCTTGCGCGACATCGCCGGCGAGCGCCCTGTGGTCGTGCTGTCAGACGACCCTCAGGCCTCCGCGTCGATCGAGTCGTTCACGCGGGGGCAGCAGCGCTGGATGGTCGCGGTGCGGATGGTGTCGGAGGGTGTGGACGTGCCTCGGCTCGCGGTCGGCGTCTACGCCACCGCGACGTCGACCCCGCTGTTCTTCGCGCAAGCGGTGGGCCGCTTCGTGCGCGCCCGGCGGCGGGGGGAGACGGCCAGCGTGTTCCTGCCCAGCGTGCCGGGGATCCTGGCGCATGCCGCGGCGCTGGAGGCCGAACGCGATCACGTACTCGACCGGCCGGCCGCGCCCGGCGAGGAGATGTGGGGGCCGGAGGAGGAGCTGCTGCGCGAGGCGGAGCGCGACCGAGACACGGCCGGCGTTGCCGACCAGGGACCGGGGTTTGAGGCGCTGGGATCCCAGGCGGCGTTCGACCACGTGCTGTTCGACGCAGAGCAGTACGGGTTCGGCGCGGAGACGGGGTCCGCGGAGGAGGCCGACTACCTCGGGTTGCCCGGGTTGCTCGACCCGGACCAGGTCGCCCATGTGCTCGCTGAACAGCAGCGTCGCAGCGCGAGGTCCCGCTCGCGCGCCGTGGCAGCCCCTGGGCGAGCCGCGCAGGGGTCGGACCTCGCCGCCTCTGCCGCCTCTGCCGACATTCCTGTGGCGGCGCACCGTGCGCTCGCGGCCACGCGCAAGGAACTGAACTCGCTGGTGTCCGCCTACGCGCGCAAGACGGGTTCCCCCCACGCGGTCGTTCACGCCGACCTGCGGCGCCAGTGCGGCGGCCCCGCGCTGGAGAGCGCCAGCCGCGACGAGGTGCAGCGCCGGATCGCGACGATCCGCAACTGGTTCGTCGGCCGCCGCTGACCTGCCCTCCCCTGCAGACGCCCGGGCGTGCTGCCCGTCCGTCGTTCCCGGCCGCGCGTGCAAGGATGGCGCCATGTCCGCGCCTGACCCCGGTTGGTACGACGACCCAGCCCAGCCGGGTCGTGTGCGGTATTGGGACGGACGACAGTGGACTGAGCACGTGGCGGAGGGCCCGGATGCGTCCGGGGTCTCCGAGCCCCGGCAGGATCACGGCGCAGCCGGTCAGGGTTCCGGTCCGTCCTGGGGCGCATCGCCGCAGGCGGGCCCGCCGCCGTGGGACGGCGGCGGACCCGGCCCGACGTCGGCACCAGCAGCGGCACGACGCGTCGCTCGGGCCTCCGATGGCGCGCGTCTTGCCGCCTGGTGGCGGCGGCTCGTCGCGTACTTCATCGACAACCTGATCTGCAGCGTCGCATCCGCCCTCCTGCTGGTGCCGCTGCTGTTCACCCGCGCCGAGGAGACGACGCGCTGGAGGGACTCGGTCGTGTCGGCGTTGCTGGCCGGCCAGCCCACGCCCGTGGCCCCGCCCGAGGTGGCGTCGCTGCTCGCCATCGTCGGACTCGCGGGAGGGCTGGTCTATTTCGCGTATGAAACGGTCGGTCTCGTGCGGTTCGGGACCACGCTCGGCCGCCGGGTCGCGCGCATCCGGGTCCGGTCCCGCGCGGCGCGCGGGGGGCTCACCCTCGAAATGGTCTCGCGCCGCAGCGCGGTCAAGGTGGCGGGTCTGCTCGTGAGCGGCACCCCCGGGATCGGCGTCGCGGGCGAATTCATCGTCCTGATCGACATCGGCCGGGGACTGTTCGATCGCAACCGACGCACGGTGCATGACTTGGCCGGCGGCACGGAGGTCGTGCTGGACGAGCGGTCGCGCACCACCGGCCTCCCTCGCTGACCCGCGCGGCGGCTTCTGTGCCGCGACACACCGGCGCGCTCCCTAGGGCGACAGTTCGTTTGTGGCACTGTCGATCTCGCAATGATCGGAGCCGAGTCACCGGAATGTGCCGCACGTAGGGCCCGGCTGCCGAGTAGTCATCGGGACGGGGCGGGGGGTGGCGTGACGGGCGTGTTGGATCGGCAGCCGACCGCAGGCCGGGTCGGTGACGGCGCCACGACCCAGCCGATCGCCGTGCGACCGCGACGGACTGCGTACCTGCCCGGCCTCGACGGCGTCCGCGCGCTCGCGGTCGCGGGCGTGCTCGCCTACCACTTCCAGGCTCCCTGGGCCGGCGGCGGTTTCCTCGGCGTCGACATCTTCTTCGTGTTGTCCGGCTACCTGATCTCCAGCCAGTTGTGGGCGCGCTGGTCGGTCGAGGGCGTCGACCTGCGGGCGTTCTGGCGGGCCCGGATCCTTCGCCTGGTCCCGGCGGTTCTCGCCCTCATCGCGGTCTGCACGGTGCTGATGCTGCTGTTCGAGCGCGGCCGACTCGGCCTGTTCGCGGGGGATGTGGGCGCGGCGGCCACGTACACCTCGAACTGGTGGTACGTGCTGCACGAACGCTCTTATTTCGAGACCTCCGGCCGGCCGCCGGTGCTACAGCACCTGTGGTCGCTGGCCGTGGAGGAACAGTTCTACGTGCTGTGGCCGCTGGTGGTCGCCGGGGTGCTCTCGGCGGTGCCGCGCATCCGTGCGCGTCGCGTGGTCCTCATGTCCGGGTCGGTCCTGCTCGCGTGCGCGTCGGCGCTGATCATGGGGGTCGGCTCCGCGCTCGCCCAGATGCCTGAGAAGGGCGACCCGAGTCGGTGGTACTTCGGCACCGACTCCCACGCATTCGGCCTGCTCCTCGGCGCCGCGCTCGCCTTCCACCGGGCCGGCGCGGGTTTCGGACCCCTGATGGCGGACCTGCGGCCCGCGAGCCGGCGCACCACGGCGGCGGGGGTTGCTGCCGTCGTCGTACTGCTGGCGGCGTTCGCGACGGTCGACCAGTTCTCGACGGTGCTCTACCGGGTCGGGTTCGCTGCAGTCGCGCTCGTCACCGTGGTGCTGGTCGCCGTCACCTCGCGGGCGGGGCCGGTGACGCGGGTCTTCTCCGCGCGCTGGCTGCGGTACGTGGGGCGGCGCTCGTACGGGCTCTACCTTTGGCACTGGCCCGTCACCGTCTTCACCCGGCCGGAGCTGGACCTGCCGATCGGCGGCCTGCGCCTCCTGTTGCTCCGCGTGACGCTGACGGTGGTGCTCGCCGAGCTGTCGTACCGCCTCGTGGAACAGCCCATCCGCGCCCGCGGGTGGGCGTGGCCGTGGCGGATCCTCATCCCGTCGGTGGGCCTCGTCCGCCTCGCCGCCGCGCAGGCGGTGATCGGGGTGACGCTCGCGATGTCCGTCCCGCCGCACGTGGACGTGCCCGGCGCACGCGCTGCGGCGGCGGTCGAGGCCGCGCGCGTCACCAAACCGGTCCCGTCGCTGACCCCTGGACAGGTCGTCCCGCGTCGCGATCTGTCGCTGGTCGTCTACGGCGACTCGGTCGCCCTGGGCGCACAGCCGGCGCTGGAGCGTTTCGTCGGGACCGTGTCCAACCACGCGCGGGAGGGTGCGCAGTCCTGGGAGCTGCTGCCCGCGCTCGCCGCCGACGCACGCGGAGGCGGCGTCCATGGGGACGTGGTCGTCATCCATACCGGCGACAACGGTCTGGTCCCGGTGGAGGGCCTACGCGACGCGCTGGACGCGTTGGCGGGCGTGCCGTGCGTCGTGCTCGTCACCCCGAAGGTGCCGCGCAGCTGGGAGGCCCGGGCCGTGGAGTCGATCAGATCGGTCGTGCCCGACTACGTCAACGTACAGCTGGCCGACTGGCACGAGGCCGCGCAGGGTCACGCCGACTGGTTCGACGGCGACGGCATCCACCTGTCGCCGGCGGGGGGGGAGGCGTACGCCCGCCTCGTCCTGTCCCGCGTCACCGTGCCGCCCCGCCCGCCCGCCACGCCCGCCACGTGACCGCTGCCGGCAGCGGCCGGGCGTCTTGATCCCCCGCCGAAGAGCCGGGCCCTCGGCGCTACCGTGGCCTGCGGCATCGCGCGGAGAAAGGGTCACTCTGGGCGGCTTCTCGCCAGCTCCACGCCCGCCTCGCGCAGCTCGGCCAGGGCCTTCGTGGTGGTCTCGGGGGCGACGCCCGCCGTCAGATCCACGAGCACCCGGGTGCGCAGGCCGTGTCGGGCCGCGTCGAGAGCGGTCGCCCGCACGCAATGGTCGGTGGCGATCCCGACGACGTCCACCTCGTGCACGCCCGCGTCGCTCAGCCACGCCGCCAGATCCACGTCGCGGCCCTCCGCACGGGTGAACCCCTCGAAACCGCTGTACGCCGCCACTCGTCGGCCCTTACGGAACACGGCGTCCGCGCCTGCGGCCTGGGCCGCGAAGGCAGGATGGAACGCCGCGCCCGGCGTGCCGGCGACGCAGTGCGCCGGCCAGGAGTCCCGATAGTCGGGCACCTCGGAGAAGTGCGCCCCCGGATCCTCGTGCCAGTCCGCGGTGGCGACCACGGCCGCGTACGTGTCGCGGTGCGCCGCCACGTACGAGGAGATGTCAGCGGCCACCCGCGCCCCTCCTGCGACCGCGAGCGAGCCGCCCTCGCAGAAGTCGTTCTGCACGTCGACCACGATCAGCGCGCGCGCCGGGTGAGGCATGGGTCCTCCTGTCGTCAGGGTGGTGCGTCAGGCGTAGATGGTAGGGATGATCGCCTCTCCGTTGGAGAGGCGTCGGGCTTCCGCGGGCAGCTCCGAGAGCGCCCGTTTGTGGTGGGCGCGCCCCGCGTTGGCGCCGCCGTCCGCCACCACCTGACCGTCGCGGACCAACTCGACCAGCAGCTCTCGATCGTTGCCGTCGTTCATCGGCGCCTCACCGACGCCGATCACCTCGGCTTCGGCGTCGCCGGAGTCGTTCACTCGACGCAAGGCGTACTTGCGTCCGCCCACGCTCTTCTTGTCGGTGCTCTTCTTCGCCACGTTGACCATCGTCCCGGCGTCGTCTTCGCGCGCCACCAACTTGTAGACCAGGCCGGCGGTAGGCCGTCCCGACCCGGTGACCAGCGAGGTCCCCACCCCGTACATGTCCACCGGCGCCGCCGCGAGCGCCGCGATCGCGTACTCGTCCAGATCCGAGGTGACCACGATCCGCGTCCTGGTCGCGCCGAGCGCATCCAGTTGCGCGCGGACCTCGTGCGCCTGGGTGACCAGGTCGCCGGAGTCCAGGCGGACCGCGCCGAGCTCTGGTCCGGCGAGTCGCACGGCCAGGTCGACCGCCGCCCTCACGTCGTACGTGTCTACGAGCAGCGTCGTTCGCGTGCCGAGACTGTCCAGCTGGGCGGTGAACGCGTCCGCTTCGCTGTCGTGCACGAGCGTGAACGAGTGCGCCGCGGTGCCGGCGCTCGGGATCCCATACCGGCGCGCCGCCTCCAGATTGGAGGTGGTCGCGAAACCGCAGATGTACGCGGCGCGGCTGGCGGCCACCGCCGCCTGCTCGTGGGTGCGGCGAGCTCCCATCTCGATGAGGGGCCGCCCGCCGGCGGCGGTCGCCATCCGGGAGGCCGCCGATGCGATCGCGCAATCGTGGTTGTAGATGGACAGCAACAGCGTCTCCAGCATGCACGCTTGGGCGAAGGTGCCTTCCACGATCAGCAGCGGCGAACCGGGGAAATAGATCTCGCCCTCCGCGTAGCCCCACATCCCCCCGGTGAACCGGTAGTCACGCAAGTAGTCCAGCGTCGCCGCGTCGACCACTTTGTGCTCGGCGAGGAAGGCCAGCTCCGCCTCACCGAAGCGGAAGCCGGCCAACATCTCCAGCGCCCGGCCGACGCCTGCCACGACCCCGTATCGACGACCCTCGGGCAACCGGCGCCCGAAGAGTTCGAACACGCTACGGCGGTGCGCGGCACCGGAGTGCAGGGCTGCCTGCAGCATCGTCAGCTCGTAGTGGTCGGTGAGGAGCGCGGTGCCGGTCACGAGGGCACTCTATTGTTGATCCGTGTCGATCGCCCCCATGACGGAACAACTCCAGGACCAGCAGGCCGACCCGGAGGTCGACGTCCCCTGGATCACGCTCGTGTGGAACGACCCGGTCAATTTGATGTCGTACGTGACGTGGGTGTTGATGACCCACTTCGGATACCCGGAGGCCAAGGCCCGCGCGTTGATGCTGGACGTGCACCATAAGGGCCGGGCGGTCGTGGCGAACGGTCCGCGGGAGCAGATGGAACGCCATACCGAGGCGCTGCAGGCGTACGGCCTGTGGGCGACCTTTCAAGAGGACGACTAGGCCCGGCGAGGGTGAGTGGGGGAGTTCGTGGCACGAGCTTTCAAGCGACGTCAGGGCGGCTACGTGGCGGGGCTGTCGGCCGAGGAGCGGGCGGTCCTTGCCTGGCTGATGCAGCAGGTGCTGGAGTTGTTGACCCCGCCGGAGCAGGTGGCACGGGACGGTTTCGAGCAGATGCTCGCCGACGCCGGACTGGCCCTCGACGCGGGCGTGGTGATCTCGGACCTGGACGCGCCCGACCGCGACCCCGCGTTGGACCGACTGTTGCCCGACGCGCACCGGGACGACCCGCTGGTCGCGGTCGAGTTCCGACGGCTCGTGGGGCCGGGGCTGCGCGAGACGAAGGCGGCGAACCTGACTGCGGCGATCGCCGCGCTGGAGGCCGCGAACGGCGCGAAACTCGTGTTGGACGACGAGGGCGCGCGCGTGGTCACGGTCGCGCTCACGGATGTACGACTGGTGGTGGGGGAGCGCCTGGGGTTGCGCGACGACGAGGACATGACGCGATTGGAACGGCAGGCCACGTCGGGCGAGCTCGAGGAGGAACGCGCCTGGCTGCTCTCGGTGTACGACTTTTTGACGTGGCTTCAGGAGTCCCTGACCATGGCGATGCTCGACGGTCTGTCCTGACCGTCGAGGTGGCAGTGGCGCGCTCACGACCTGTGCCGGCTCGTCGAGACCTCTGCTGGCCTCGCGTGATGTCCGCCGACGCCGGCGAATGGCGACGCCTCACAAGGCCGCCCGGATGGCCTTCGGCGAAGGTGGATGACGTCCGCTCACACCGCGTACGCTGACCCGCGATACTCCGCGAACATGCCGTACACGGCAGCGGGACGACACGCCGCAACGATCCGCTCGACGGAAGGCTCCTCATGCGTACCCCACGGACCATCGTCAGCAGCGTCGCCCTGGTCGCGATCGCGTCCCTCGGGCTCACCGCCTGCGGTGGGGGGACCGACTCCTCGGGCTCCGCCGGCACCGACGTGTCGGCCAGCACGTCCATCGCCAAGGACGAGACGCTCGCGGCTGCCGTGCCCGCGAAGGTGAAGCAGGCTGGGTACTTCGCCGTGGGGGTGGACCCGACGTACGCCCCGAACGAGATGCTCGCCTCGGACGGCAAGACGGTCGAGGGCACGGACGTTGACATCCTCGACGCGGTCGCCGCCAAGCTGGGAGTGAAGACCCGGTGGCAGCCGGCCCAGTTCGACACCATCCTTCTCGGCGTGGGCAGCGGCAAGTACGACGTCGCGATGTCGAGCTTCACCATCAACGCCGAGCGCTTGAAGCAGGTCAACATGGTGAGCTACTACAACGCCGGGACGTTGTGGGCGACCGCGAAGGGCAATCCCCAGAAGGTCGATCGCAACAACCTGTGCGGCCTGTCCGTCGGTGTGCAGAAGGGCACCGTGCAGAACGAGGAGATGAACGTCGCGACCAAGAAGTGCACCGAGGGCGGCAAGCCTCCGATCGATCTCGTCGTCGACGACCAGCAGAGCAAAATCACCGCCGCGCTCGCCTCCGGCAAGGTGGTGGCGATGGCCGCGGACAGCCCCATCACGCTGTACGCCATCCAGCAGACGGGCGGCACCCTCGAGAAGCTCGGCGACATCTATGACAGTGCCCCGTACGGCGTCGTCGTCCCCAAGGAGCAGACCCAGCTCGCCGACGCGATCGCGGCAGCGCTGACACAGCTCAACGACTCCGGCGACTACAAGCGCATCCTGAAAAAGTGGGGCAACGAGGGCGGCGCGATCACCGACTTCAAGGTCAACCCGGGCGCATGACCCCGCCCCAGGCGGAGGAGACGCCGACGAACTTCGAGGATCGGCCCGGGCCGATCCAGGCCCGGCCCGTGCGTCACCCGCTGCGGTGGGTGGCCACCGTGTTCGTGGTGATCCTCGCGGCCATGCTCGTCAGTTCTTTCGTGACGAACGGGCGGTGGGACTTCGGCCTCGCCTTTAACATCATGTTCCGGCCTCCGGTCCTCGAGGGCATGATCAAGGGCACGCTCCTCGCGACCGTCCTGTCCATGGTGCTGGGCGTCACGCTGGGAACCGCCGTCGCGATCGGCCGGCTCAGCCCGAACCCCGTGCTGCGCTACTTGTCTTTCGTCTACACGTGGTTCTTCCGCGCCATCCCCCGGTACGTGCTGCTCGGCATGATCGGCACCGGCCTGGGGTATCTCTACAGCGTCGTCGATGTCGGCATCCCCTTCGGGCAGCAGCTCGCCGGATGGCTCGGTCTGTCCCACGACCTGACGTTCTTCCAGCTGGACGTCAAGACGATCACGGGCGGCCTCGCCGGGGGCGTCCTCGGTCTGGCGCTGTCCGAGGCCGCGTACATGGCCGAGATCGCGCGGGCCGGCATCCTGTCCGTCGACAAGGGGCAGACGGAGGCCGCGGAGGCGCTGGGGATGCCGCGCGGGCGGACGATGCGGCGGATCATCCTTCCGCAGGCCATGCGCGTGATCGTGCCCCCGACCGGCAACGAGACCATCGCGATGGTGAAAGACACGTCGCTGCTCATCGCGGTACCCGTGATCACCGAGCTCTTTTATCAGACCTCGACGATCGCCTTCGCCACCTTCAAGGTGATGGCGGGGTTCGTCGCGGCGAGCCTGTGGTATCTCATCATCTGCTCGGTGCTGATGGTCGCGCAAACGTACATGGAGCGTTACTTCGGCCGCGGTTTCGGCGAGGCCAAGGTGGGCAGGCAGGCCAATCACCGCTACGCCCGCCCCGGCGGGATGGGGGGTGCCTGATGGCCCCCGGGCCTGGCAACGCGCCTCTGACGCCTCCATCGCTGGTGAGGGTGCGCAACGTCACCAAGTCCTTCCATCACACCCACGTGCTGCAGGGCATCGACCTGGATGTAGCGCGCGGCGAGGTGGTATGCCTGCTGGGGCCGTCCGGGTCCGGCAAGACGACGCTCCTGCGGTGCATCAATCTCTTGGAACGCGCCGACGGTGGCCGGATCTGGGTCGACGGCCAGCTCATGGGGTATCAGGAGCGTGGCGGTCACCTGTACGAACTGACCGATAAGAAGCTGTCCGCGCAGCGGCGCGACATCGGGATGGTGTTCCAGCGGTTCAATCTGTTCCCGCACATGACCGCGCTTGGCAACGTCATGGAGGCGCCGGTCCAGGTGCGCAGGGATTCCAAGGCCGCGTCGCGGGGGCGCGCGCTGGAGCTGTTGGAGCGCGTCGGGCTGGGGGACAAGGCCGATGCGTACCCGGGCCAGTTGTCCGGCGGGCAGCAGCAGCGCGTCGCGATCGCGCGGGCCCTGGCGATGGACCCGAAGCTGATGCTCTTCGACGAGCCGACCTCGGCGCTCGACCCTGAGCTGGTCGGTGACGTGCTCGCCGTCATGCGGGAGCTGGCCCGAAGTGGCATGACGATGATCGTTGTCACGCACGAGATGAGCTTTGCCCGTGAAGTGGCCGACCGGGTGGTGTTCATCGATGGCGGAGTGGTGGTGGAGCAGGGCGATCCGCGCGAGGTGATCCACCACCCCCGCGAGGAGCGCACCCGCGCCTTCCTGCGCCGGATGAGCGCCGACCACGAGGCGTGACGCCCCCTGTAAGGGCCAGGTGAGCTATCTCGCTTCGGGTGTTAGGCCTGGTCCCACGTCGGGCGGAGGCGACCAACGTCACGTGTCACCCGAACGGAGTTCACCGCAGGGCGTCGGGAGCCTCTGGCATAGTGCATGAGGTGGTGGACGCTCCGATCGGTATCTTCGACTCCGGGTACGGCGGCCTGACCGTCGCCCGGGCGGTGCTGGATCAGCTACCCCACGAGTCGATTTCCTACTTCGGCGACACAGCGCGGGCACCCTATGGGCCGCGGCCCATCGCTCAGACCCGCCGCTACGCCCTGGAGTGTCTCGACCGCCTCGTCGAGCACGGCGTGAAGATTCTGGTGATCGCCTGCAACACGGCGAGCGCGGCGGTCCTGCACGACGCGCGGGAACGGTACGAGATCCCTGTCGTGGAGGTGATCCGCCCGGCGGTGCGCCGAGCGGCTGCCGCCACCCGCAACAACGCGGTGGGCGTGATCTCCACGACGGGCACGCACGAGAGCCGGGCTTACCCGGACGCATTCGCCGCCGCGCCACACATCAAGGTCACGAGTCGGCCCTGCCCTCGGTTCGTCGAGTTCGTCGAGGGGGGCATCACCGGCGGGTCGGAGTTGCTGGACGTCGCGCACGGCTACCTCGATCCGGTGGTCGACGCGGGCGTGGACACCCTGATCCTGGGTTGCACCCACTACCCGCTGCTCACGGGTGTCATCAGCTATGTGGTCGGGGACCTGGTGACGCTGGTGTCGAGCGCGGAGGAGACGGCCAAGGACGTCTACCGCGTGCTCGCCGACCGAGGGGAGCTGCGCGGGGATCAGCACCCGTCACCGCAGCACGGCTTCACCACCACGGGAGACCCGGCCGAGTTCGCCCGCCTCGCGCGCCGGTTCCTCGGGCCCGAAGTCAGCGACGTGTTCGGCAACACGGCGCGCGCCGCCGCCAAGGCGTCCTAAGGGAGCGACGATGCGGCTGATCCCGATCGGGTGTTCCGGGTCGTTTCCCGGACCCCACTCGCCGGCATCCTGTTACCTGGTGCAGGCCGATCACCACGGCCGCCCGTGGACCGTCGCGCTTGATCTGGGCAACGGCTCGATCGGCCCGATGCATCGGGTGATCGATCCCCGCGACCTCGACGCGGTCGTGCTGACCCACCTGCACCCCGACCACTGCCTCGACCTATGCGGGCTTTATGTCATGCGTACCTACCAGCCCGGCGGTCCGCCATCGGACCGGCTGCCCGTGTGGGGACCGGCGGGCACGCCCGCGCGGCTGGGCCGCGCGTACGGCGTATCCGCCAGCGAAGACCTCTCGGACCGTTACGCGTTCGGTGCGCTGGTCGAGGAGAGCCCCGTCGAGATCGGGCCCTTCCGGATCATCCCGTACCTCATGAACCACCCCGTGGAGGCCTACGGTCTGCGCGTGGAAGCCGACGGCGTCGCGCTTGCCTACACCGGGGACACCGACGACTGCCCGCGGCTGCGGAGGCTCATCGCCGGGGTCGACCTGGCCCTGATGGACTGCGCGTTCATCGACGGGCGCGACCGGCCCTCGGGTATCCACTTGAGCGGCTCGCGCGCCGCCACGGCCGCGGTTGAGGCCGGCGGGGTCAAGCGCCTGATGCTCACGCACATTCCGAGCTGGAACGATCCCGACGTCTGCCGCGCGCAAGCGGCCGCCATCTGGCCGGCGGACGTCGAGGTGTGCCGCGCGGGGAGGAGGTACGCCCTGTAGCCGTGTCCGAGACCCTAGGCTGAGCCGATGAGCATCCCCGTCCAGCTGGAGGACCTCGCCAGGGTCGTCGAAGGCTATGGCTCCGCACTGCTGGTGACGATCGGCCAGCCGCTGCGGATCAAGGTGCACACGGTCGACCCTCTGGTGCGGGACGGGGCGTTGGTCATCGCGATGCGTGGGCGCGGCTCGGCGGTCAACCTGGCCGCCAACCCGCAGGCAACGGTCGTGTGGATGCCGCTGGAGCGCCACGGCTACACGCTCATCGTCGACGGGAACGGCGTGCCGACCGAAGACGGGGTCATGGTGTTCCCGGAGAGCGCGATGCTGCACCGGCCCGCGGGCCACGCGGATGGCCCCGCGTCGACCTACCCGTGACTCACCCTCGATAGGGTGCGGTCATGTCCCGACATGACGGCCGCGCCCCCCACCAGCTCCGCGACATCCGCATCACCCGGCGCTGGCTGGACCATGCCGAAGGCAGCGTGCTCGTCGAGTTCGGGAAGACGCGTGTGCTCTGCGCGGCGAGCTTCACCGAAGGAGTGCCGCGTTGGCGCAGGGGATCGGGCAAGGGCTGGGTGAGCGCCGAGTACGCGATGCTGCCCCGCTCGACGCACACGCGAAGCGACCGGGAATCGGTGCGCGGCAAGATCGGCGGACGCACCCATGAGATCTCCCGCCTAGTGGGCCGCAGTCTGCGGGCCGTTGTCGACACCGCAGCTCTGGGGGAGAACACGATCCTGCTCGACTGCGACGTGCTCCAGGCGGACGGCGGCACGCGCACGGCCGCGATCACGGGTGCCTACGTGGCGCTCGCGGACGCGATCGAGACGGGCCGGGCCCAGGGTGCGATCCGTCGCGCGGCCCAGGTCCTCACCGGCTCGGTGGCGGCGGTGAGCGTCGGAGTGGTCGGCGGGGTGCCGGTGCTCGACCTGGACTACGTCGAGGACGTCGACGCCGACACCGACATGAATGTGGTGATGACGGGCGACGGCCGCTTCGTGGAAGTGCAGGGTACGGCAGAGGGCGAGCCGTTCGACCGCGCCGGGCTCGATGCCCTGCTGGGCCTCGCGGAGGCCGGCTGCGCTCGACTGACGCAGCTGCAGCGCGGCGCCCTCGACCAGGAACTGAGCGCCGCGACGGGGGCACCATGAGTGCCGGGTCGGTTGCGGGCGTCCCTGACCGCAGGATCGTCTTGGCCACCCGCAACGAGGCTAAGCTCGCCGAGCTGCGGGTGATCCTCGCCGACACACTGGCCCACCTGAACCTGGACCTGGTCGCGGTGAGCGACTTCCCGGACGTCCGGGACGTGGTCGAGACCGGCGTGACGTTCGAGCAGAACGCCCGCCTCAAGGCGATCACGGTGGCGGACGCGACCGGCCTGCCCGCGCTCGCCGATGACTCGGGACTCGCCGTGGACGTGCTCGGCGGTGCGCCGGGGGTGTTCAGCGCCCGCTGGTCAGGGCGGCACGGCGACGACCGGGCCAACCTCGACCTGCTTCTGTCTCAGCTCGCCGACGTACCGGAGGAGCACCGGGGGGCCGCCTTCGTGTGCGCGGCCTGCCTTGCGCTGCCCGGTGGGTTCGCGATGGTCCGGGAGGCTCGCTTCGAGGGCACGCTGACGTACGCGCCGCGCGGGGCGGGCGGGTTCGGGTACGACCCCATCCTCCAGGTGGCGCGCGACGGCCGAACGTCCGCGGAACTGACGCCGGCGGAGAAGAACGCGATCAGCCACCGCGGCATGGCGTTCCGCGCGTTGGCGGCCGATCTGCGCGCCTTGATCGCGCCGGCCTAGGCGCTCAGCGGCGGGGGAGCGTCTCCAGCGCGCCTGCCTGCGCGGCCCGGCTGATCGGGAACAGTCCGGCGAGCGCCACGGCCACCGGCGCGAACGCGCATGCCCACGCGGCGACGTCACGGCCCACGAAGGACAAAACCAACGCGGCGATGATGCAGAGCGCGGCTACGGCGGCGATCCCGACGGCCCACGGCCAGGCCGCGCGGTGACCCGCACGCCACGCCTCGTGGCTGGCCACGGTCGCCGGGGTCCGGATGCCCATGGAGGCGTTCGCCGTCAGGCGACCGGACGCGCCCGCCCAGACCACGCCGACGACACACCCGACGACGACGATGTCGACCACGGCCAGGAACACGACGAACCCCACGGCTTCGGACACGCCTCCGATGCTACGTGGCCGGCAGTGCTAGCGGGCGTGGGTCCGGACGAGCTTGACGCCTCGACCGAGCAGCATCGGCAGGACGGCGTCCGGGTCGTCGACCACGTCATACTCGATCAGCTCTCCGTCGTGAGCGTCAAAGTGAGCGGGGTTGCTGTGAAAACTGCCCAACTTGAGTTCGAGGACGTGGCGGCCGGTGGGGATGGGGAATTCGGTGGCGTCGCCCGTCAAGGCTCCGAGTTTCTGGCGGCCGAGATAGACCTCTCGGCCGGGCTCGCCGCTACCGCGGTGGATGCGCAATGTGGCGGACATGATGAGGTCCTTTCGGAGGCATGAGTGGTGTTCACCAGCCCAGGAGGAGGGCGTCACGGTGGTGTTCGCCCGCGGCGCGGGCTAACAGGCGCAGGCCGTGGGTCACGGCGTGGCGGTCGGACGTCGACATTCCGGCGAGAGTCGCGACGATATCTTGGCGACGGCTCTGCATCGCCTCGCTCAGGACGGCCTGCCCGGCGGGTGTCAACGTCAGCGTGGCCTCGCGTCCGTTGTCGGCGGCGGGTCGGCGCTGCAGCAGCCCCGCCCGTCGCAGCCGCGTCGTCAGGCGACTCACTCCCGACGGTTGGATCGCGAGAGCCTCCGCAAGGTCTCCCGGTCGCAGCGAGCCGGCCTGCTCGATGAGAGCCAGAGCGCGGAACTGCGGCAGGGTGACGTGCTCGAAGATGATGGCCAGCGATCGGGCGGTGATGCCCACGAGCGCGCGGGACGCGTCCATGACGGCGTCGACGTCCGGAGACGGGACGTCTGAACACGCCGACATGGACCGGTCAGCCCGGCCGCTTGTGTCAGGCGAAGGAGATCGCACCGCTTGAGCGTACGGCGATGATTGTCTTAGGGCAATAGTCTTCGGATGGTCGCCCAGCCGGGCACGGCGGCACCAGCATCCGCCGCTCATCCGCCGCTCATCCGCCGCGCGGTGCGTTGCCCGGGCCTGACGTGGCTAGGGGACCGACGTGACGACGACCGTGATCGACGAGCCTGACCCATCACCTGAACTCGCCCCGTCAGGCTCGACGCAGTAGGCGACCTCGTCACCGTACGCGGCGATGCGGCACGGCACGTGCAGCGCCTCGCCGTCCCGGCTGAGCTTGATCGGCGCGGACAACGTGCCGTCGAGACCCACGCGGACGGCCCGGAAGTGGTCGACCCCGTCGAAGAACGCCACGGCGCCGGCCCCGGGTGCGGCGTTCGACGCCCCCGGCAGGTCCAGGAACGTCGGACCCTGCGCCAACGTGTCAGCTGCCGCGGCGTCGCCCAGCCGTCCGATCCCAAGCCGGCGTGCGGGGCCGACCGTCGCGTCCTCCCACGACGCCAGGCCCGTCTCGCCGATCTTCAGCCCGCGACCCGGGCCACCGATGTCCACGGGGCGCGGCGGGCCGCCCGACCCGGGCACGCACCACACCTTCTGGCTGGCCGCACCGGGGTCGGCGGTCGTGTAGTAGATCCCGCCCGCAGAGACGGCGAGGTCGTTGACCGGCGGAAGACCGGACGCCAGCACCCGCGAGGCGCCCGTGGCCGTCTCGAAGACGTGCACAGCGAACCCCGAGGCCGCGTCAGGGCCGCTGGCCTGGGTCCACGCCAGTCGTCCCGCGCCGGCGGCCAACGATGGAAGCGCGCTCGGCAGGTCGCTGCTGGCGAGCGTGCGCGTCGAGCCGTCCGCAAGGTTGTGCGCCAGGACCTTCCAGCGCATGGAGCTGACGTCCGTGGACGGTGTGCGTTCGAGGTCCTCCCACAGGAGCCAGCTGCCGGAGATCCGGACCAGATCGGTTTGGCCCTGCGGCCACGTCGTGCTCGCCACCGTCCGTATCGCCTTGGTGTCGAGGTCGACGGCGTCGACGCGGGTGGGCCGGGCCGCCCCCTGCGAAGCCCCTGGGGTGACGACCGCGTACGCCAGATAGCGGTCCGACAGCCCCAGCTGGCTCACGGCGAACGCCGGGACGGAGAGCGTCCACCGGGGAATGGCCGCCGCCGAGCCTGCCGACGATCCCGACGTCGCCTCGGCCGCCGTCTCGGACGTCGCCTCCGTGGTCGTGCGCGGGGTGCCGGCCTCGCCGGTGGGGGGCGGCTCCGCACACGCCGTCCCGGCGAGCAGCGCGGCGGCGGCCCATCCCAGGAGACGGGCCGACCGCCGCGCGCCGCGTATCGAACTAGCCAACGAACTGTCCCGTCGGCGAATTGCGGATCGCGGCGTAGAGGTTGTTCGCCGAGACCGGCCAGTAACCAGCCGGGTTGCTGCCCCGGTAGCCCAGCGCGGACGCGTTGAACTCGTCGAAGACGTAGATGTTCGGGCCTGACCAGCCGTACACGAGGTTGTAGTGGGTCGTCCACCGTCCCTGCCAGTACCACAGGTAGCCCGTCTGGACGTTGGCGACCATCCCGTGGCCCGCGTTGCCGACGATGCTCTTCGTACTGGCGAGCAGGTTCGCCGGTGACGTCGGCGTGTTGAGGGAGAAGTAGTCGAACCCCCAGTAGCGCGAGTTGAGCACGTTCGCGATCCGCCGGATGTACGTGCCGACGGACGGGTCGGTGCCCATCAGGGCGGCCAGTTTGGTCTCGCCCTCATCGACCCCGGCCATGGCCCGGATCAGGTTGCGTGTGGCCGACGGTCCACACGTGTAGTCCTTCTTCTGCCAGTAGTGCCCAGCGCGCAGGTAGTGGGTGGTCTTCGCGCTGTTGGGCAGGGCGGCCTGAGCCGCTGCGGGGAGTGCTCCGCCGCCCAGGGTCGTGCCCGGCGCTGCGGGGCGTGCCGACGCGGTGGTGACGCCACCGGTGACCCCCTGCATGAGAGGGCGGTTCGCCTCGATGTTGGCCGCCATGTGTTGCTTGGCTTCGATGCGGGCGCGCCCGGCGACGGGGGGGCTGTAGGTGGCGGGGCGGGTGTCGGCGACGCCGGAGTTCCTGGGCCCGACAGGATCGGGCTTGGACGTGGCGAAGGCGGTGGAACCCAGACCGCCGGACACGACGAGGGCGGTGGCTGTGACGAGCGCGGCGACGCATCGCCGCGTAGGGCAGTGACGCATGGATGACCCTCCAGGGATGACAGCGGCCGGCGTGGCCGCGCCATCCACTGTGCCTCCCGCTGCGTGCCCCCCGAGGGCCGATCATGGGCGTTTGGTCGTGAATTGTCTTTAGACGCAACAATATTCGCGCCCAACGGCGCGAACCTGTGTGCGGGAGAAGGGACTTGAACCCTCACGCCCTACCGGGCACAGGAACCTAAATCCTGCGTGTCTGCCAATTTCACCACTCCCGCGCAGGCCCCGAGTGTACGGCGTCGTCAGCCGCCTCCCGGGTCCCGAGTCACACCCCGAGCGCCGTGCGCAGCGAGGCCACGTGACCGGTGGCTCTCACGTTGTACTTGGCCAGTTCCACGGAGCCGTCCGGGGCGACCACGATCGTGCTGCGGATCACGCCTACCACGGTTTTGCCGTACAGCTTCTTTTCCCCGTATGCGCCGTACGCCGTCAATACGGTCTTGTCGGGGTCGGCGAGCAGCAGGAACGTGAGCGACTCCTTCTCCACGAACTCGGCCAGCTTGGCGGGGGGGTCGGGGGAGATGCCCACCACGTCGTAGCCGGCTGCCAGCAGCGGCTCCAGGCTGTCGCGGAAGTCACACGCCTCATTCGTGCAGCCGGGCGTCATGGCGGCGGGATAGAAGAAGAGCACGAGGTGTCGCCCGGCGTAGTCCGTCAGTGACGACTGAGTGCCTTCGTGGTTCTCGAGGGTCCAGGTGGGGGCGGGATCCCCAGGGGTCAGGCGGGTCATCGCTCTCCTTGCGGTGCGGTCGGCGGGCGCGCGATCAGGCGGGCAGGCGATCAGGCGGGCCCGCGATCAGGCGATCAGGCGGGCCCGCGATCACGCGGGCCCGTGCGGATGAGGGTAGGTTAACGTCGCGAGAACACGAAAGGACGACACCGATGAGCGACGACGCGCGCACGCCGCGCCAGATCGAGGCCGACATCGAGGCGACTCGCGCGCGCCTTGCCGGCACCATCGATCAGCTGACCTACCGGACCAAGCCGGCGGTGATCGCGCAACGGCAAAAGCAACAGGCTCAGGCCACACTTCGACGGGCGTTCACCACGCCTGAGGGGGACCTGCGGATCGAGCGGGTCGCGGCCGTGGCCGTCGTGGTCGCCGTGCTCGTGAGCGTCGCCGTGCTGCGTCGCGTTCGTCGCTGAGACGCCTCGCGGCAGGCGCGCGGCTCACCCCCCGTACGAGGTGAGCCTGCACGCCATCAGATGATGCGGGCGCGAATGACACCCTCCACCGTCTGTAGGTCGGCCGCGACCTCCGGGGGGATAGCGCCGTCGACGTCCGCGATCGTCACCGCGACGTCGCCGCGGGACTTGTTGAGCAGGTCGGCGATGTTCAGGCCCGCGTTACCGAGTCGGGCGGACAGCTCGCTCACGACGTGGGGCACGTTGCGGTTGATGACCAGAACCCGCGTGGTTCCCTCCGAGCGAGGCAACCGCGCCTCCGGCAGGTTGACGCTGTTGCGGATCTCGCCGTCTTCCAGGAAATCGCGCAGCTGGTCGGCAGCCATCGCTGCGCAGTTCTCCTCCGCTTCGGCTGTGGAGGCGCCGAGGTGCGGCAGCGCCATGACGGCCGGGTGATTCTTGATCCCGCGGGTTGGGAAGTCGCACACGTAGCCGCGCAGGTGGCCGGTGTCGAGCGCGCCCAGTACGGCCTGCTCGTCGACGACCATGCCGCGCGCGAAGTTGAGCAGGAGCCCGCCCGGTTTCATGAGCGCCAAACGCTGCGTGTTGACCAGGTCGCGGGTGCCGTCCACGAACGGGACGTGGAGCGTGACCATGTCCGAACGGGAGAAGACCTCCTCGATGGACTCGGCGCGCTCCACGTCGCGGGACAGTTGCCAGGCGTGCCGGATGGTGATCTGGGGGTCGTAACCGACGACGTGCATGCCCAGGGTCAGGGCCGCGTTGGCCACCTCGACGCCGATGGCGCCGAGCCCGATGACGCCGAGCGTACGACCGGGCAGTTCGTAGCCGACGTACTTCTTCTTGCCGGCCTCGACCGCCTTGGCCATCTCGTCGTCCGCACCCTCCAGGTCGCGCACGTAGAGGGCGGCCGGGAACAGATTGCGGGCGCTGAGCAGCGCGCCCGCGATGACCAGTTCTTTCACCGCGTTGGCGTTGGCGCCGGGGGTGTTGAACACGACGATGCCGCGCTCCGTGAGCTGCGGGATCGGGATGTTGTTGGTGCCGGCGCCGGCGCGCGCGACCGCGAGTACGGAGTCGGGCAAGACCATCTCATGCATGTCGGCGGAACGCACCAGGACTGCGGTGGGTTCGGTGACGTCGGTGCCGATGTCGTACGTCTCCGACGGGAACCGGGACAAGCCGCTGGGGCTGATCGCGTTGAGGGTCTGGATGGACATTCTCATGGGTGTTTCCGTATTCATCGTTATGCGTACCTTATGGGTGGGAAGATTGTCACGCGTTGGTCCGTTCGTACTCCTTCATGAACTCGATCAGCGTCTCCACACCCTCGCGCGGCATCGCGTTGTAGATGCTGGCACGCATCCCGCCGACGCTGCGATGCCCCTTCAGGTTGGTCAGGCCAATCGCCTGCGCCCCGGCGAGGAAGTCGCCGTCGAGGTCGGGATTGGCCAGGGTGAACGGCACGTTCATCCAACTGCGCGCGTCGAGGGCGACAGGGTTGGCGTAGAAGGGGGAGCCGTCGATGGCCGCGTAGAGCGCGTCGGCCTTGGCCTTGTTGCGCTCGCCCATGGCGGTCAGGCCGCCGTTGCGCTCGATCCAGGCGAGGATCAGGCCGAGCAGGTAGATGCCGAAGGTGGGGGGGGTGTTGAGCATCGAGTCCGACTCCGCCATCTTCGCCCAGTTCAGAACAGACGGCGTGGTGGTGCGGGCGCGGTCGAGCAGGTCCTTGCGCACGACGACGACGACGAGGCCAGCAGGTCCCATGTTTTTCTGCGCGCCCGCGTAGATGACACCGAAACCGGACACGTCGAGGGGACGCGACAGGATCGTGGAGGACATGTCGGCGACAAGGGGCATGTCGCCGGCGTCGGGGACGTAGCCGAACTCGACGCCGCCGATGGTCTCGTTGGGGGTGTAGTGCAGGTACGCCGCGGTGCTGGGCACCCGCAGGGAGCCGGCCGCCGGCGTGGTCGTGTACGCCGTGCCGGCCTCGTCCGCGATCACGTCGACGGTGAGCTCTTGGGCCTTGGCCTCGGCGATGGCCTTCTTGGACCAGGCGCCGGTGTTGATCGCGGCGATCGTGTCGCCGGGGACCGTGAGGTTCATCGGGACCGCGGCGAACTGGCCGGTCGCGCCGCCCTGGAGGAAGAGCACCGCGTAGTCGTCGGGGATCCCCATCACCCGGCGCATCGCGGCTTCGGCTTCGGCCGCGCAGGCGACGAACGGCTTGCCGCGGTGGCTGACCTCCAGGACCGACATGCCGCCACCACCCCAGTCGGTCATCTCGGCGGACGCCTGCTCCAGGACCTCGAGGGGAAGCATGGCCGGACCTGCGGAGAAGTTATAAACACGCACGGCTGTGATTCTTTCATCCGACGCGTCCGGGACGCCGTCCGGTCCGCGCCCCGAGAACCGGTGACCTGCGCCACTTCTCGACCGGGGTGGGTCGCGGTCGCGCAGTGGGGCACCTGACGGGCTCCTGGTCACCGCCACGTGACCTCCTCGCGGCGGCGATGAACGTGTCGGCGGCCGCGGGGACCCGGTGACGACCCCCGCTGCTCGCCCCGCCGTACGCAGTCCGTGGTCCGTGGTCCCTGCGGATGACGTCCGGTGGACGAACGGGTTGCCCTAGGCCTCTCGCGCGGCGCCTGGGCGGTCGTCCAGGACCAGGCCAGATGATTTCCGCATCGCGCGGCCCGTGTTGTACTGTTCTTCCCGTTGCGCCATTAGCTCAATTGGCAGAGCAAGTGACTCTTAATCACTGGGTTCGGGGTTCGAGTCCCTGATGGCGCACCATACCCGCTGATCAGCAGGCTTTCTCGTGTCTCGCGGCACCGGGGCCGTGTCGCAGGATGTCGCGGGAGCCGGAACCCTTTCAGGAATGGCGGCGAGGGCGTTTGCGCAGCGCCACGCCGATCCCGATCAGGATCAACGCGGCCGAACCGATCAACGGGTAGCCCCACGGCGAGAAGCCCACGCCTTCCTCCTGCGCCGACGGGTGCGACGAGCCCGCCGAACCCTCGGACGAGCCAGCCTGCGTGGCCTCCGGCCCGCTCCTCGTCAGGCCTGTCGTCGACGCCGCGCCCGCCGAACCGGTCCCTGCCGTGAATGAGATCTCGCCCTCGATGGGATGTCCGTCCTTGCTGACGACGCGGTACCGCACCGTGATCCGCCCGGCGCCCAAGCCCCGAGGCATGGACGCGGTCACCGTCGCCCCGGAGGTCGACACGTCTACCCCTCGGGGCTCACCGTCGACGCTGACCACGACGACCTGCGCAAAGTTCGGGTTGATCTCTTCATTGAAGGTCAGCGCCGTGGTCTCGGGCACGTCCTGCACGCTCGCCCCGTCCGCGGGCACCGACGAGACCAGCTGAGAGTGCGCCCGGGCGGCCGGCAAAGAGAACGGCGTCTGGGCACTGAGCCGACCGTCCGGCGTCGACCCGGGCGCCTGACCCGGAAGCATCCCTGCCGCGACGGCCAGCCCCAACGTGCCGGCTGCGGCTATCCGAAGCCCCCGCACACGTCCCAGGCGTCGACCGCCCTCAGCCGCCCCTCGTCCCGGCTCAAACCGGCCGTAGCGACGAAAGTCTGTGCGGGACATGACCTCTCCTGAGCGGGGCATCCAGGGGCGGGGAGCCTCGAGGACTACGCGACCGGCCCGGCTTCCCAGGATCAGGGGCCGGGCCGGGCGTTGGGGTGAGTGACGGGACTTGAACCCGCGACCACCTGGACCACAACCAGGTGCTCTACCAGCTGAGCTACACCCACCATGACCGCCGCGCCAGGGCGTGGCAGCGGCGACCATCGTACCGCGTACGACCGAGTGCGCGTGACCGCGACCCCCGCCCTGCGAGGAGCGTGCGCCGTTAGGCGGAGTCGGAGACTGCTGAGGTGTCGTGCGCGATCACGTGCCGCGCGGCGGCCGCTCGGCACTCCGGTGAGGTCAGTCCAGGCGGCGCGGCGAAGACGCTTTCTCGGTAGTAGCGCAGCTCGGCGATCGACTCCCGGACGTCCGCGAGCGCGCGGTGACCGCCGTGCTTGGCGGGGGCGTTGAAGTAGCTGCGCGGGTACCACCGCTTGGCCAGCTCCTTGATGCTGGACACGTCGATGATCCGGTAGTGCAGGTGAGCCTCCAGCTCCGGCATGTCCCGGGCGAGGAACCCGCGGTCCGTGGCGACCGTGTTGCCGCCGAGTGGCGACTTGCCGGCGTCGGGCGCCCAGTGCCGCACATACGCCAACACCGTCTCCTCGGCGTCGCGCAGGCTGACTCCGTCGGCGAGTTTGTCGAGCAGGCCGCTGGTGGTGTGCATGCCGCGCACGAAGTCGCCCATCTGGGCCAGCGCCGCGTCAGGCGGTCGGATCACCACGTCGATGCCGTCGTCGACCTGGAGCAGGTCGAAGTCGGTCACCACGGCGGCGACCTCGACCAACGCGTCGTCGGTCAGGGACAGTCCGGTCATCTCGCAGTCGATCCAGACGATCCGGTCGCCGGTCCGCCGAGACGACGCGACGGCGTCCACGGTCGTGCCGTTCGCCGCGCCCTCGGGCTTGTCCTGATCAGTGCTGGCCACGGCGACCACGATAAGGGGCGCCCCCCGGCGAGGCACGCGTGAGTCGGCTCGTGGGACACGTCTCGCGCCCGTCGGCCCCCCTCCCCGGTCGACTCCCCGCCCCCTGGGGATGCCCGCGCCCGTACCGTGGCCCACAGCGACACGCCGATCCGCACCCGACCGGGAGGGGCGCATGCAGCAGGGGGCAGAGCACACGTCGTACCGCACCGACCCGCCACCGGCCGCGCGCAGCGCGCGCCCGATGCTGCGGCGCTGGCTATGGTTCGGGGCCTGCGCGGTCCTCTTCTGCGTCGGTGGCCTGGTGTTCGCGGCGGGGATCGGCCTTGAGCTGGGGACGTCGGCGGCCGTGGTGGGACTGCTGACGGCGCTGCTGCCGCTCGCGATCGTCGTCCCGGCGGTGCTGTGGCTGGACCGGTTCGAGTCGGAGCCGGCGCGGTACCTGCTGGCGGCGTTCTGTTGGGGAGCCTGCGTCGCCGCCACCGTCTCGCTCGTCCTCAACACAGGGTCGACGCTGTTCATCTCCCGGATAGCGGGTCAGGAGCCCGCACTCGCCGTGGGCGCCGTCGTGATCGCGCCCGTGGTGGAGGAGACGAGCAAGGGCGTCGGCGTGCTCCTGGTGCTGCTGCTGCGACGGCGGGAGTTCGACGGGATCGTGGACGGCATCGTGTACTCCGCGATCTGCGCGGCCGGCTTCGCCTTCGCGGAGAACGTGCTCTACTTCGGGCGCGGCGCGCTGGAGGGCGGGACGCAGGGTCTCGTGGCGGTGCTCGTCGTCCGCGTCGTGTTCGGGCCGTTCGCGCACCCGCTGTTCACGGCGTGTACGGGGGTGGGCCTGGGGATCGCCGCAGGCCGCGCGCACGGGGTGCTGCGTTGGGTGGCGCCGGTGTGTGGGCTGCTGGCGGCCATGGTGCTGCACGCCCTGTGGAACGCGTCCACCCTGCTCGGGCTGGACGGCGCGGTGACCGCGTACGTGTTCTTGCAGGTGCCCTTGTTCGCCGCGGCGATCGGTTTCGCGCTGTGGGCCCGCCACCGGGAGGCGAGGGTGTTGGCGACGTACCTGGAGGGGTACGGACGCGCGGGCTGGTTTACCCCGCAGGAGGTGGCGATGCTGTCGAACGTCCGGGCTCGTCGGCAGGCGTTGGCGTGGGCGCGCGGCAGCGGGGGCGCCCGTGAGCACGCCGACATGCGCCGACTGCACGACGATGCGGTCGACCTGGCGATGCTGCGCCAGCGAATAGTGCATGGCACGGCGCCCGCGGATGCCGAGTCGCAGGAACGGGGACTGCTCCGCGAGATCGCGGGGGTCCGGGCGCGCCTGTACGCCCCGCGCCCCGGCTGACCAGGGACGCAAGAATCGGCTGTCGGCACGCGGGCGAGTAGAATCGGCGCGCCGCCCAGACGACGGCCCTGCCCTCGTAGCTCAGCTGGATAGAGCAAGAGCCTTCTAATCTCTAGGTCGCAGGTTCGAGTCCTGCCGGGGGCGCCACTTACAACGAGCTCTGAACTGCGTAAACAGGTTCAGAGGGCCTTGCTCGTGTACTAAGCGTGCACTGCAGGTCTGCCGAGGGCATGGAAATGGCCCCCGCGACGCGGCAAACGTCCGAGGGCTAGACGACAGAACCTTAAGGGTTCATCGTGGGCATCATCCTCAACGCGATCCAGGCGATCACAACGGTGGCGGGCACCCTCGCCCTGGGCGCGGCGTTCACCCTCGCCATTACGGGTGGCGCCAGATGAGCGACCAGCCGATCCCCCGAGACATCGACCGGGGCTGAGATCAGGCGGGACAAACCGACTTGCCGCAAGGATGCTGGCCCGCAGACGCGTGCGGTCGATACGCGTAGGTCGCTCCTGTCTCGGCCATGAGCGACGTCGCCGTTGACTGGGTCGTTACCCGGACCCGTGCCCTATCGTTCGCCGTGACGCTGCCGGGGCGGGTCTTCTGGGACCTGATCCTCGAAACGGAGCACGTGAACATTCCCCCCATCGTCGAGCTCGCGGCCCTGCGGGAGGACTCATGACACCCAGCGCCCACGACGCGTGGATCCAGCGCCTTCCCAAGGCGGAGCTCCACCTGCATATCGAGGGCTCCCTGGAGCCCGAGATGGTGTTCGCACTGGCGCACCGCAACGGCATTGAGCTGCCCTTTGCGAGCGTCAACGCGCTCCGGGCGGCCTACCGATTCAGCGACCTCTCGTCGTTCCTGTCTCTGTACTACGCGTGCATGGACGTGCTTCGGACCCGAGCCGACTTCGCCGACCTATGCGAGGCGTACCTGACCACGGCCGGCGACCAGGGTGTCCGTCACGTCGAGATGTTCTTCGACCCTCAGGCGCACACCGCGCGCGGCGTGCAGGTAGACGTCGTCATGGACGGGCTGCTCGAGGGCTTCACCCGGGTCGAGGAGAAGCAGGACCTCACCGGCGGCCTGATCATGTGCTTCCTGCGTGACCGACCGGTGGAGGAGGCGCAGGCCACCTTGGCCTCGGTGGAGCACCGCGTGCACGACCTGGTGGGGGTGGGGCTGGACTCGGCTGAGGTCGGCTACCCTCCATCGCTGTTCGAGGGCGTCTTCGCCCGCGCCCGCGACCTGGGCCTGCGGCGGGTCGCCCACGCCGGGGAGGAGGGCCCTTCGGACTACGTCCGGCAGGCCCTTGATCTCCTCGGTGTCGAGCGGGTCGACCACGGGTTGCGCGCCCTCGAGGACGCCTCGCTGGTCCGGCGGCTTCGGGAGGAGCAGGTGCCGCTGACCGTGTGCCCCCTTTCCACGCTGCGCCTGGGTGGAGTCGCCTCGCTGGCCGACCACCCGGTCCGCACGCTGCTCGACGAAGGGCTCGTGGTCACGATCAACTCGGACGACCCGGCCTACTTCGGGGGGTACGCCGGCGACAACTACGTGGCCATCGCGGATCACGGACTGGTCACCGACAACGAGTTGGTCGCGTTGGCGCGCAGCTCGATCCGGTCCTCGTTCGCCACCCCTGAACGCAAGGCCGCCCTGCTTGCCGAGGTGGACGTATTGGGCCCGGCCTGAACCAGGCGGCTCAGGCCGGTGGTGTGCGCCCGGCGCGGCTGGTTGGAATCCGCTGACCGACCGCAGATGATGAGCCAGTGACGATGTCGACGGCACCCGACGATCTCACGCGTGCCGTCAGGTCGCTTCGTGAGGCGGTCGACTCCGTTGAACTGCCGCTGGATGTGGCAGGCGTCGGCGCGGCGCGCACGACGCGGCACGAGCTCCTAGCCCAGCTCGACGATTACATCCTTCCCCGGCTCTCGGACATCGACGCGCCCCTGCTGGCTGTCATCGGTGGGTCCACGGGGGCGGGCAAGTCGACACTGTTGAACAGCCTGGCTCGCCAGGTCGCGAGCCGTGCGGGCGTGTTGCGACCGACGACCCGGGCGAGCGTGCTGGTGCACCACGCCGCCGACGAACACTGGTTCCTGGGTCACAGAATCCTGCCGGGCCTCGCCCGGACGAGCGGCCCGGTCGCCTCGGAAGACCCCGGCGCTGTTCGTCTCGTCGCGGCACATGGCCTGCCCCAGGGACTCGCGCTGCTGGACGCGCCCGACATCGATTCGGTTGTCGAGGCTAACCGCGACCTCGCCAAGCAGCTCATGGCTGCGGCCGACCTGTGGCTCTTCGTGACGACGGCGGCGCGGTACGCCGACGCGGTCCCGTGGGCGTTCTTGCAGCAGGCCCGCGAGCGGGGCACGTCGGTCGCGATCATCCTCGACCGCGTCCCGCCTGAGGCGGTCGTGGCGATCGGGGAACACCTCGGCGGGATGCTCGCCGCCGAGGGTCTCACGGCCGCACCGGTGTTCACCCTGACCGAGTCGACGCTCGACGAGCAGGGACTTCTGCCCGAGATGCAGGTCACCCCGCTTCGGGAGTGGCTGACGAGACTCGGGGAGGACGCTCGCGCCCGAGCTGTCATCGTGCGCCGCACGCTGTCCGGTGCGCTCACCTCGCTCGACCGGCGCACCGAGGAACTCGCCGAGGCCAGCAGCGCGCAAGTGCAGACGGTGCAACAGCTCACGGCGATCGCGCACACCACGTACGAGGAGGCCGGCCGTCAGGTCGAAGCCGGCATCAGTGACGGCACGCTCCTGCGCGGTGAGGTGTTGGCGCGTTGGCAGGAGTACGTCGGCACCGGCGAGCTGTTCAAGAACATCGAGGCGGCGGTGGGGCGCGTCCGCGACCGCGTGACGTCCGCGTTGTCGGGCAAGCCCGCGCCCACGGCCGGTCTCGGGGAGGCGCTTCATTCCGGTGTCGCGCAACTGCTGCTCGCCCACGCCGAGTCGGCGGCCGATCAGGTCGGTCGGCGCTGGGCGCAGGTCCCTGGGGGAGAGGGCGTGGTGGCGGCTCACCCCGGCCTCGCCGAGCTGCCTGAGGAGCTGGCGGGCGAGGTCGAACAGCTCGTGCGGGACTGGCAGGGCGACATCCTCGAGATGGTGCGTGCCGAGGGCAAGGACCGCAGGAGCACCGCGCGCGTGCTGTCCTTCGGCGTCAACGCTCTCGGCGTCGTGTTGATGCTCGTGGTCTTCAGCCAGACCATGGGGCTGACCGGCGCCGAGGTAGGGGTCGCGGGCGGGTCGGCCGTCCTGGCGCAGCGGCTCCTGGAGGCAATCTTCGGCGATCAGGCGGTGCGGGCCCTGGCCCGCAAGGCGCGCGAGAGCCTGGCCGAGCGTGCCATCGACCTCTACGCGGGGGAGGAACGGCGAGTCCTATCGTCACTGCAGGACGTCGACCTGGACACGGAGCAGCCAGAACGGCTGCTGCGGGCCGCCGCGGCGGTGAAGGCGAGCCGATGAGACGCCGCGAACGACACCCCGCCCCGCCATTGACCGATCGCACCGCGGCGCTTCGGCAGTCCGTCGCGGGCCTCATGGGCGCGCTCGACGCGGGATACTCTCACCTGCCGCCCGAGCGCGTCGCGAGCGCCGAAGCCGTCGTCGCGAAGGTCGCCGCGCGTCTGTCCCTCTCGAGCGGGCACACCGTCGTCGCGCTCGCCGGGGCTACCGGCGGCGGCAAGTCGTCTCTGTTCAACGCGCTCGTGGGGGAGTCGATCGCCAAGGTGGGCGTGCTCCGACCCACCACGTCGCGGATCTCCGCAGCCGCCTGGGGCCCGGACTCGGCGAGCGACCTTCTCGACTGGGTCGGCGCCGAACAGCGCCACCACGTGGCGCCGGGCCGAACCGGGGCGCAAGGGTGGGGTTCCGCCCCCGGTGGCGGGACCGAACCCGATGGCCTGGTCCTGCTCGACCTGCCCGACGTGGACTCCTTCAAGGAGGAGCATCGCGCGGAGGCCGACCGGGTGCTCGCGTTAGCCGACGTGTTCGTGTGGGTCACCGACCCGCAAAAGTACGCGGACGCGCTGGTACACGAGCAGTATCTGCGACGGGCTAGCCGACACGAGACCGTGACCCTCGTGGTGTTGAACCAGGCCGACCGGATGACGCCCGAAGAGGGCGAAGAATGCGCCGCCGACCTGCGGCGCCTGCTCGCCGACGACGGGTTGCCCGCGACGGATGTGCTGCTGTCCTCGACGCGAACCGGGCAGGGGCTGCCGGAACTGCGCGACGCCCTCGCCGGTGCCGCGGGAGCGGCGTCGGCCGCCCGTGCCCGGCTCCTCGGCGACGTGCAGCGGGAGGCCGACGCCCTCGCGCCGCACGTGGGAAACTCTGAACCCACGGTCGACGAGACCGTCAGCGACGAGCTGCTCGAAGCGCTCAGCCGTGCCGCGGGCATCCCCGTCGTGCTGGCGAGCGTCGAGGCCGACTACCGCCAGCAGGCCGGCCGCCGCGTCGGGTGGCCTTATGCCCGCTGGATCCACAGGTTGCGGCCCGACCCCTTGAAGCGTCTGCGCCTCGACGGGGCGGGACCCTCCCCCGCCGACGTGGCGGTTCTTCTCGGCCGGTCCTCTCTGCCGCAACCGACGCCCGCCGCGCGGGCTGCCGTGGACCTGACCACGCGCAAGTTGGGCACGCGCGCGTCGAGTGGGATGCCGAGCCGATGGGCCCGGGCCGTGCAAGACGCCGCCACCCCTGACCGCGCAGGCCTCGGCGACGCCTTGGACCAGGCGATCCTGCGCACCCAGCTACGGGACCGTCCTCCGCTGTGGTGGGCTCTGGTGAATGCGCTGCACATCGTCTTCGCGCTGGCGGCGGCGGCCGGGCTGATCTGGTTGCTGATCTTGGCGGGCTTTGGGTTCCTGCGGATCCAGGCCGGCGACGTGCCGAGCTGGAATTCGCTGCCGGTGCCCACCCTCTTGCTCGGGGGGGGAGTGCTGCTCGGGATCCTCCTCGGGGGGTTGGCCAAGCCGCTCGTGAGGGTCGGCGCGCGCCGCCGCCGGGAAACCGTCGAGCAGCGCCTGCGTGAGCGCGTGAGCGACGTCGCCCGCGGTCACCTGCTCGCCCCCGTCCGAGCGGTGCTGGACGCGCATCGCCGCACCCGCGAGGGGCTGTCCGCCGCGCGGGCCGCCTGACGGCGGCCGACGCACCGCTGGTACGCCTCGGTCAGGGGGGTCGTCATCCACATCCCCGGATCGTCGGAGCCTGATCCACAGACGATGGTCGACGCGCTGGGCGACAGCGCGGGCTCTGGCCAGGGTGGTCCCATCGGGCCGAGCGAGCCCGGAAAGAGGGGCGGTTGTCATGAACGAGACGTACGTGACCATGGTCGGAAACGCTGTCGAGGACCCGGTGAGGCGCACGACGCGTAGCGACGCGCCTTTCGTCACCTTCCGGCTCGCCTCGACGGTGCGGCGACGCAGGGGCGATGGAGAGTATGAGGACGTGGGCACCAGCTTCGTCACGGTGCTGGCGTTCCGGCAGCTCGCCCGCAACATCGCGGACTCGGTGAGCAAGGGGCAGCCGCTGGTGGTGACCGGTCGGCTGCGCGTCAATCAGTGGACCAACGGGGACCGCAGCGGGACCTCGGTGGAGATCGACGCGATGAGCGTCGGGCACGACCTGAGCCGCGGGGTGTCGAAGTTCACCAAGATGCTGCCGATGCGCACGGTGCTCGGCAGCCATCCGGTACAGCTGCCGGTGGATGGGCCTCCCGGCGCGACCGGGAACGTGGCCGGGGACCGGAGCGATTCTCGTCGGGCTGATGAAGAGGTCGACTCGGATCTGGACGGCGAGCTGGTCGTGGCGGTCCACGAGGAGGGGCCGTCGACCGATCCGTGGGCCGGGCCCGGCGCCGCGCTTGGCGTGAGCATCGACCCGGACCGCGAGCCTGAGGCGGGCGAGCAGGACGACGGGCCGCTGGACCTGGGAGGCGCTGACGGCCTGACGGCCCGTCTGACCGGCTGAGACGCCGTCCCTTCGCTGGGTGCGGCGGCCTGA
>JBDTWM010000010.1:0-41791 GCA_040006675.1 Dermatophilaceae bacterium
AGCGCCGATGGTACTGCACTGGTGACGGTGTGGGAGAGTAGGACGCCGCCGGACAACCATTTACGTAGGAGCCCCCGACCGATCGGTCGGGGGCTCCTACGTCGTTTTAGTGCGCGTCTCTGCCGCCCGGGTGATCGGCGCCCCGATGCGAGGCGGATCGGAGGGCGGTCCACGGGACGTCGACCTCGCGCAAGAGTGAGCGCAGGAAGTGCAGCGACAGGCCGATCACGTTCGAAGGATCGCCGTCCACGCCTTCCACGAATGCCGCGCCGATCCCGTCGATCGTGAACCCTCCTGCGCAGTGCAGTGGTTCTCCCGTCGCGACGTAGGCGGCGATCTCGTCCTCGGTCACGGGCGCGAAGCGAACCCGCGTGCTCACGACCCCGCCGGTAGCCAGTCTCTGTCCGTGGGCGCCGTAGCCCCTCACGCGGCTGGCTCCGTCGCGCGCCTCGCGGGGCAGCGCGATCAGCCAGTGCCCCGTGTGCAGCACGCCGACGCGTCCCGACATGAGGCGCCACCGCGCGATGGCCACCTCGGATGATCGCGGTTTGCCGTACGACACCCCGTCGAGTTCGAAGACGGAATCGCATCCGAGGACGAGGACGAGGACGAGGTCGAGGTCGGCGGCGGCAGCGCCGCTCAGCGACCGCGACGCGACCTCCTCGCATTTGGTCCGCGCGAGCAGGAGCGCCTCCTCTGTCGAGGGCAGGCGGTTCCGAGCCACCAGGGCGGCAGCGGCCACCGACTCCTCGTCGACGTTCGACACCACCACGATCGGGTCGATGCCGGCTCGACGCAGGATGTCGCGTCGGGCGGGCGACGCCGACGCCAAGACGAGGTGAGCGACCACCGGCGCCGGTCCGCCGTTCACCGAGTGTTCACCCGGTGCCGCCGACCATCGCCGCCCGAAAAGTGTCGAGGCCCAGACCCCCGAGGTTGAGCGCGCGGCGGTGGAAGTCCCGCAGGTCGACAGCGCTCCCTTCGGGGCGCCGCATCTGCTCGCGCACGTCAAGCCAGACGCGTTCGCCGATCTTGTACGAAGGGGCCTGTCCAGGCCAACCCAGGTACCGGTCCAACTCGAAACGAAGGATCGGTTCTGGCATCAGCGAGTTCGCCCGCAGGAACGACCAGGCGACGTCGTACGTCCACCGGCCCCCGAGGCCGGGGGGTGGGGGGAAGCCGCAGTGAACGCCGATGTCGAGGACGACGCGGGCCGCCCGCAGCGACTGACCGTCGAGCAGGCCTAATCGGTTGCCGGGGTCTTCCATGAACCCCAACTCCTCCATGAGCCGCTCCGCGTACAGCGCCCAGCCTTCGCCGTGCCCGGACGTCCAGGACATGAGGCGACGCCAGCGATTGAGGCTTTCGGAGCGGGCGACCGCCTGGCCGATTTGAAGGTGATGGCCCGGCACTCCCTCGTGGTAGACGGTCGTGAGCTCGCGCCACGTCCCGAAGGTCGTCATGCCGCGGGGCACCGACCACCACATCCGCCCTGGCCGGCTGAAGTCGTCGGAGGGTTCGGTGTAGTAGATGCCGCCCGTCTGGGTGGGGGCGATGCAGCACTCGATACGACGCACCGGTTCCGGGATGTCGAAGTGGACGTCGGCGAGCTCAGCGATCGCCTCGTCGGCCCGCTCCTGCATCCACCGCTGCAGCGCGTCCGTCCCCTCGATGCGATACGCCGGGTCCCCGTCCAGGCGGTCGGCGGCTTCCGCGGGGGTAGCGCCGGGGGAGATCGTCCTGGCGACCTCATGTATGCGCGCGGCGATGCGGGCCAGCTCCTGCTGTCCCCACTCGTACGTCTCCTCCAAATCGACCCGAGCTCCCAGGAAGGCTCGGGAGCACAGCTCGTACGTCTCCCGGCCGCACCCGTCGTGCGTTGGGGCCAGGTCCACGAGGGTGCCCAGCCAGGTGGCGGTGTCGTCGTATCCGCTACGCGCCGCCGCGATCCCCGACCGGAGCGTCTCGGACTGTGCGGGATGCTGCCGGGCGAGTCGTTCCAGCCCGACGAAGTAGCCGTCCGGCGCCGCGACGTCGCGGGCCTGGGTGATGCAGGCAAGGACCTGCCGTCGCGGCGAGAGACGCCCGTGGTCGACCGCCTCGCGCAGCGAGTCGTGCCAGCCCGCGAGAGCGGCGGGCAGCCGGTGCAGACGGGCCGCCAGCGTTGCTACCTGCTCGTCCGTGCCCGTGGGCATGAGGTCGAGGATGTCGCGCATGCTCTGCAGGGGGCTGGCGATGTTGTTGAGCTGCGCCAGATCCAGGTGGGCGGCGTGTGACTCTTCTTGCAGCCCGAGCCGTTCGCGCATCGCCTCGACGGTGACCTCATCGACGGCATCGACGCAGCTCGTGGCGTCGATGCGGCGCAGCGTCTCGCGCCGGGCGTCCGAAAGGGCGGCGAAGCCGGCGGGGGAGAAGTCGTCGTATTCAGCGTCATGACCGGAGATGCCCAGCGACGTCGCCGTGATGGGGCTCAACGCGACCACCGCGTCCACGTACCCATCGGCGATCGCGTCGATCTCGGTCCGGGCACGCGCGCTGTCACCACTCACGCCCCCGAACCTACCCCAGGGTCACCACACCGACGCCGACCCCGAGACGCGCGCCGGAGCCCGCGGCACGGTCCCTACAGGCCGCCGCCCCAGCCGGCACCGCGGACGGCTCCGAGGTTGAAGGCGCGGCCGGGGCTGGACCATCCAGCGCGCCGACCCAAGGTGGGTGACCCCTGGCTGTGGGATTCGAGCGCCGCGAACAGCGCGGTCAGCACCGCGATGTCCTCGGCGCTTGCACGGCCGCGCTCGATGCGTAGCCGCGCCGGGGCGTCGAGCGTCATGTCCGGTTCAGTGCTCACAACTCGCCTCCTGAGCGCAGATCACGGTGTACGGGGTGAGTCGTCACCTACAGCGGAATGTTGCCGTGCTTCTTCGGCGGCAGCTTCTCGTGCTTCGAGCGCAGCGCCCGCAGCGCTTTCACGATCTGCACCCGGGTTTCTGCGGGCTCGATCACCGCGTCGACGTACCCGCGCTCGGCCGCGATGTAGGGGTTGGCCAGCATCATCTCGTACTGCGCGATGAACCCCGCCCTCGCTTCGTTGATGTCGCGACCCGCGGCGGCCACTTCGGCGAGCTGCTTGCGGTAGAGGATGTTGACCGCACCCTGAGCGCCCATCACCGCGATCTGCGCGGTCGGCCAGGCCAAGTTGATGTCCGCCCCGAGGTGCTTGGATCCCATGACGTCGTACGCCCCGCCGTACGCCTTGCGCGTGATGATCGTGACCAGCGGGACCGTCGCCTCCGCGTACGCGAAGATCAGCTTGGCGCCGCGTCGAATGATGCCGTTCCACTCCTGATCGGTGCCGGGCAGGAATCCTGGCACGTCGACGAACGTGATGACGGGGACGTGGAAGGCGTCGCAGGTCCGCACGAACCTGGCCGCCTTCTCCGAGGCGTCGATGTCGAGCGTGCCCGCGAACTGCATCGGCTGGTTTGCGACGATGCCGACGCTACGGCCCTCGACACGGCCGAACCCGATGATGATGTTCGGCGCGAAGAGGGGCTGCACCTCGGTGAAGACCCCGTCGTCCAGCACCGTCTCGATAATGGTGCGCATGTCGTACGGCATGTTGGCCGAGTCGGGGATGAACGTGTTGAGCGCCTGATCGTCCTCGGTCATCTCGGGGACGTCGTCGAAGTCGTACACGACGGTTTCTTCGAGGTTGTTCTGCGGCAGGTAGCTCAGCAGCTCACGGACGTATTCGATCGCGTCGTCCTCGTCGGAGGCGGCGTAGTGCGCCACGCCGGATTTCGTGTTGTGCGCGGCCGCTCCGCCGAGGTCTTCGAACTCCACGTCTTCGCCGGTCACGGTCTTGATGACGTCGGGGCCCGTGATGAACATGTGCGACGTCTTCTCGACCATGACGGTGAAGTCGGTGATCGCGGGGGAGTAGACGGCGCCGCCCGCGCACGGGCCCATGATCAACGAGATCTGTGGGATGACGCCGGAGGCGTGCACGTTGCGACGGAAGATCTCGCCGTACAGGCCGAGGGAGGCCACGCCTTCCTGGATGCGGGCGCCGCCGGAGTCGTTGATGCCGACCACGGGGCAGCCGATCTTCATGGCCAAGTCCATGACCTTGACGATCTTCTCGCCGAACACCTCGCCGAGCGAGCCGCCGAACACCGTGAAGTCCTGCGCGAACACGCACACCGGCCGATGGTCGACCGTCCCGTAGCCGGTGACCACGCCGTCGCCGTAGGGCCGGTTCTTTTCCTGGCCGAACGTCGTGGACCGGTGCCGGGCCAGACCGTCGAGTTCCACGAAGCTGCCCTCATCGAGCAGCTGTTCAATGCGCTCACGGGCCGTCTTTTTGCCCTTCGCGTGCTGCTTCTCCACGGCGCGCTCGGACCCGGCGTGCATCAGCTCGTTGTTGCGCCGCTGGAAGTCGGCCAGCTTGCCGGCGGTGGTGTGCAGGTCGGGAGCGACGTCGGTCATGTCGGCAGCCTAGCCTTGAGCACATGCCGATGGTCCTGAGTGAGGAGTCTTTGCGTGGAATCCTGATCACACAGGACAGCCCGTGGCGCGACGTGCGATGTCCCGACGAAGTGCCGTCGACGAACGCGGCATCGCTGGCCGATCCGCTGCCGTGGCGGGTCTTCACGACGGGCCACCAGCGAGCGGGGCGCGGCCGCCGCGAACGAGTGTGGGAGTCACCGCGGGGCACGTCGGTCGCGGTGTCTTTGACCGTACCCATGGCCGAGGATCCGGCGCGGTGGGGATGGCTGCCGATGCTCACCGGACTGGCGGTGCTCGAGGCCCTCGGGGACCTCACGGGTGCCCCGGAGCGCTTCGCCCTGAAGTGGCCGAACGACGTCCTGCTCGGCCCCCCCGCGTCCGACGCGGACGGGGTGGATCCTGACGCGCAGGGTGGGGCGGGCTGGCTCAAGGTATGCGGCATCCTCTGTGAGGCGGCGTCGCATACACCGTACGGGCCTCTCGCGGTCGCCGGCGTCGGCGTCAACATCGACCTGGCACGCCACGAGCTGCCGGTCCCGACCGCCACGTCCCTCACGCTCGCCGGGTTGACTGCCCCCGCGCGGGGCGACGTGGTCGTGGCGATCGCGCGGGCCGTCGCGCGGCGTCACCCCGACTGGTGCGGGACCGCGGAGGGCATGGACCGGATCCGCGCGGACTTCCGCGCTGCCTGTAGCACGCTGGGCCAGGAGGTGGACGTGCACGTACCCGCCGGGGAGGTCGTCCGAGGGCGCGCTGTGGACGTGGCAGCGTCGGGTCAGCTCGTCGTCGAGGTGCCCTGCGTCGATCCGCTTCTGGGTGCCGTCGGCGGAGCCTGGTGGGAACGTCGAGAATTCGCCGCCGGGGACGTCGTTCATGTGCGTCGTGCGGAATCCGACGGATCAGGGATGATCGAGTCATGACCGAGGCCGACGACGAGCCCCGACAGGACACCGCCCAGGCGCGGCTGCTCGGTCACCCCTTGCGGTTCGGACGACGCGATCTCAGCGACGCCGTCGGCGTGTCCAACCTGGCGGCCCGCCGCTTTTGGCAAGCGCTCGGGCTGCCGCGCGTTGGGGATGACGAGGTGCTGTTCACCGACGCCGACCTGGCCGCCCTGGAGAGGGTCGTCTCCCTGGTCCGAGAAGGACACCTCGACGAGCCGACGACCCTCGCCATGACCCGTGCAATGGCGCGCAGCGCCGCGCACCTGGGGGGCTCGCTGGCGCAGATCGTGGCCGAGATGCTGCAGACCGACCCCGCGCAGACCGGCCACGAGGGCGAGGCTCACGACGTCGGCCCCACGCAGACCGGCCCCGCACACACCGGCCACGAGGGTGAGGCGGCCGAGCTGCTGCTCGGCCTCGCCGACGAACTGGAGCCGCTGGTGGTGTACGCGTGGCGGCGGCACCTGGCCGTCGCCGTAGCGCAGCTCGCCGCGCAGGCCGACGAGGCGACGCCGGACAGCGAGACCATCCGTACGGTCGGATTCGCCGACATGGTGGGGTTCACGCGGATCGTGAGCCGACTGACCGAGCAGGAGTTGCGCCGACTCGTGGAACGCTTCGAGGGCATCGCCTCGGACACGATCGCCTCCTACGGGGGACACCTCGTCAAGACGATCGGGGACGGCGTGCTCTTCTCGGCTCGCGATCCGCGTGACACCGCCGGCATCGCGCTGACCCTGATCGACAGCTTGACCGTCGATCCGGAGGCCCCCAGCCTGCGGGTGGGGCTCGCCATGGGCCCGGTGCTGATGCGCCAGGGGGACCTGTATGGCACGCCCGTCAACCTGGCCGCGCGGCTCCTGGACGTGGCCCGCCCCGGCTCCGTCGTGGTGGACGAGCGCGTCGCCGCACACCTCGGCGCGGACGACTCCGTCGTGGTGCGTTCCCTGTGGCCGCGGACGCTACGCGGCTTCGGGATGACGCGGATGTCGGTGATTCGAGCGGGATCGGGCGGCGCCCCCGCGCCCTCGCGCGCGCGCCGTTAAGGCACCGCCGACGCGCGGCGGCTCCCACCCGTCGGCCTCGTCGGGCGCCGTCGACGACCGGGACGGCGCGCAGGGCGGACGTCTGATCCGGTTAGCTCGCGAGCGCCTAGGATGACCGTCATGATTCGTGTCCTGCTGGCCGAGGACGACCCGACGATCAGCGAACCCCTGGCGCGGGCGCTGCGCAGGGAAGGGTACGACGTGTCCGTCGCCGACGACGGGCTCGACGCTCTGCATGCCGCGGAGGACAACCCGGACCTGGTGATCCTCGACCTGGGCCTGCCGTCCATGGACGGACTGGAAGTATGCCGTCGACTCCGCAACGAGGGGCGGACGGCTCCCGTCCTCATCCTCACCGCCCGGGCGGACGAGGTGGACACCGTCGTCGGCCTCGACGCCGGCGCTGACGACTACGTGACCAAACCGTTCCGGCTCGCTGAGCTGCTCGCCCGAGTGCGCGCCCTTCTGCGTCGCACCCCGGGCGGGGGTGCCGATGAGGCCGGTGGCATCCGCATCGACCCGCAGGCGCGGCGGGCGTACATGAACGATGACGAGTTGCAGCTCACCGCCAAGGAGTTCGACCTCCTGCGGGTGCTGGTGCGGGAGCAGGGCAAGGTCGTCTCCCGCGAGCAGCTCATGCGGGAGGTCTGGGAGACTCAGTGGTTCGGGTCGACGAAGACGCTCGACATGCACGTCTCCGTGTTGCGCAAGAAGCTCGGAGACGACGCGGCACGGCCGCGATACATCACGACGGTACGAGGCGTGGGGTTCCGGTTCGAGCGACCGGACGGGATGGGTTAAGCCGTGCGGCGCCTGCTGATCAGGTCGGCCCTGCTCGCTGGCGCGGTGGGGTTCGGCGTGTTCTTCGTACCCGCGACGATCGCCGCCGTGTGGAGTGTGAACCAGCACCTGGCGACAGATCGGCAGCATGGGGTCCCCCCGCCGTCCTTTCACCCGCTATGGATCCTCGTCGCCGCGATCGTCTGTGCGGTCATCGCCGGCGCCATCGGGCTGATCGTGTCGCTTCGCGAAGCCGACCGATTCGTCGAACCGATGCAGAAGCTGACCGACCAGGCGGAGCGGCTCGGTGCGGGCGACGCTCGGTACGAGCGCATCCACTGCGGCGTGGAGGAGATCGATCGCGTCTCCGAGGTGCTCTCGCGCAGCGCGGCCCAGTTGCTCGCGTCGCTGTCCTCGGAGCGGGACTTCGCGGCGGACGCCTCCCATCAGCTCCGTACGCCCTTGACGGCCCTGCTCATGCGACTGGAGGAGATCTCCCTCACCGACGACCTGGAGGTGGCCCGCGAGGAGGCGAATATTGCGATCGAGCAGGTCGAGAGGCTCAACGCGACCGTCGACTCCCTGTTGTCGCGCTCGCGGGTCCACCCTCCCTCTCGGAGTGAAGTCACCTCGCTCGACGCGGTCCTCGCGGGTTTGCAGCGCGAGTGGATGCCGGCGTTCGAGGCGGAGCAGCGCATGATCCGCGTCGCGGGGGAGCGAGGCCTGCGCATCGTCACGACGCAGGTGGCATTGGCGCAGATCCTCTCGACCCTCATCGAGAACTCCCTCGTCCACGGTCGGGGGCTGGTCCGCATCGACGCGCGCCTGTCCGGCCCGTCCGTCGTGGTAGAGGTGTCCGACCAGGGACCGGGGGTAACGCCCGAGCTGGCCCCGCATATCTTCGAACGGTCCGTGAGCACGAAGAGCACGGGGCTTGGCCTGGGCCTCGCTCGTGACCTCGCCGAGAGTCAGGGCGGCCGGCTGGAGCTCGTGTCGGGGTACCCGGTCGTGTTCGCGCTCTTCCTGTCCGCCGCCGAGCCCACTTTGGAGAGACCGCTGGGGGCCCCCTAGCCGATGAGGAGTGTCGGCGACCGGCGCGGCTGGGGCGGATTGACCGGCCCGGTACCCTGGCGCTCGTGCCTAGCGACTCCGAGCCGATCGCTCCCTCGGCTGCGCCGCCCCGACGGGTGCCCGGCGGGTTCCCTGTCGTCGGCATCATCGGTGGCGGCCAGCTCGCCCGGATGTGCGCGCCCCCGGCTGTGGGCCTGTGCGTCCAACTCTCGGTGCTGGCCGAATCCGCGGACGCGTCGGCGGCACTCGTCGTACCGTCCGGTCCCGTCGGCGCGCACGACGACCTGGCGGCCGTGCGCGCGTTCGCCCGCGCGTGCGACGTGGTGACCTTCGACCACGAACACGTGCCGGCCCACGTGTTGTCGGCGCTGGAAGCCGACGGGGCCGTGCTGCGGCCCTCGCCGGCCGCGCTGCGCTTCGCGCAAGACAAGCTGGCGATGCGCGAACGGCTGAGCGCGTTGGGTGTGCCGTGCCCGCGCTGGGCCCGCGTCCGGACGCCGGACGAGCTGCGCATCTTCGGCGACGAGGTCGGCTGGCCGGTGGTGCTGAAGGCGCCGCGGGGCGGTTACGACGGCAAGGGCGTTCGCGTCGTCGCGGCCGTCGAGGAGGCCGCGGACTGGTTCGACCAGATCGGAGGGGCCGCGAAGGCCGGTCCCGGTGATCCTCGGGGCTTCGCGCCGGCGTTCGAGGACGGGATCCTCGCCGAGGAGAAGGTCGATTTCGTCCGGGAACTGGCGGCGCTCGTGGCCCGCAGCCCGTCCGGGCAGGCCGCCGCGTGGCCGGTCGTGGAGACGGTGCAGACCGGCGGGGTGTGCGCGGAGGTGCTCGCCCCGGCGCCGGGGCTGGATCCTGACGTTGCGGTGGCCGCCACGGCGGCCGGGCTGCGGATCGCCGGCGAGCTGGACGTCACCGGGGTGCTGGCGGTCGAGCTGTTCGAGCTGTCGGCCCGGGCGACGACGATGCGCGGCGACGGGGCGCGGTTCGTGGTCAACGAGCTCGCGATGCGCCCGCACAACAGCGGCCACTGGACCATCGACGGGGCGGTGACGAGCCAATTCGAGCAGCACCTGCGGGCCGTGCTCGACCTGCCGCTGGGGGATCCGCGGGCGCGGGCACGCTGGAGCGTGATGGGCAACGTGCTCGGCGGTACGGACGAGGAACTGTACGACTCCGTCTACGCCGCCTACCGTCACTTGTTCGCTCGAGACCCGGCGTTGAAGATGCACTGGTACGGCAAGCGCGTGCAGCCGGGCCGCAAGGTCGGTCACGTCACCGTCTGCGGCGCCGACCTGGACGACCTGCGCGCCCGGTCGCAGCATGCCACCGACTATCTGGCGGGAGTGATCAGGCAATGAGCGACACGACGTCACCGCGTCCGCAGGTGGGCCCCCTCGTGGGGATCGTGATGGGCAGCGACAGCGATTGGCCCGTGATGGAGGCGGCCACGCAGGCGCTCGACGAGTTCGCGGTGGCGTACGAGGCCGATGTCATCTCGGCGCATCGGATGCCCGACGAGATGATCGCCTACGGTCGACGTGCCGCCGACCGTGGGCTGCGGGTGATCATCGCGGGCGCGGGCGGGGCCGCCCATCTGCCGGGAATGCTGGCGTCGGTGACCCCGCTGCCGGTGATCGGTGTGCCCGTCCCGCTGACGCACCTCGACGGGATGGACTCGCTGCTGTCCATCGTGCAGATGCCGGCGGGGGTGCCGGTGGCGACCGTGTCGATCGGCGGCGCCCGCAACGCCGGGCTGCTCGCCGCGCGCATCCTGGCGTCGGCCGACACGGCCGAGGGGTCGTCGCTGAGGGCGCGGATGAGCGCGTTCCAGGTCGAGCTACGGGACGTGGCGCACGCCAAGGGCGACGCCCTGCGGCAGCGCCGCGCCGGCGCGTCACCCGACTAGAATTGGCACGTGCAGCTCGAGGCCGCGGCGTGCAGGACGGTCGTAGTTCGACATGATCGACGCGTCTGAGCAGGATCAGCGCTGGGTTGCCCGGGCGTGCTGTTCAAGGGCGCACTGAGGACCGGCCGAGTCGCGGCGCGCAGGACACCAGAGCAGGAGTCACCCATGAGGTTCGGACTGTTCATCCCCCAGGGCTGGCGCATGGACCTGGTCGGCGTCGACCCGTTGCAGCACTGGGGCGTCATGGCCGGCCTGGCGCGGCGCGCCGACTCCAGCGATGACTGGACCAGCGTGTGGGTCTACGACCACCTCCACACGGTGCCGGAGCCGAGTGAGGAAGCCACCCACGAGGCGTGGTCTTTGATGTCCGCGCTCGCGGCCGTCACCGGGCGGGTCCGCCTGGGCCAGATGTGCACCTGCATGGCGTACCGCAACCCCGCCTATCTCGCCAAGGTCGCCGCGACCGTCGACGTCATCTCCGAGGGGCGCCTGGAGATGGGGATCGGCGCGGGCTGGTACGAGCACGAGTGGCGGGCGTACGGCTACGGGTTCCCCCCCATCGGGATGCGCCTGGGCGCCCTTCTGGAGGGAGTCGAGATCTTCCGGCAGGCGTGGACGACGGGCCGGGCCACCTACGACGGCGCCTACTACCAGGTGGATGGGGCGCTGTGCTTCCCGCGGCCGTTGCAGGGCACCGCGATCGAGGGATCCCCCCGCAACGGGATCCCAATGTGGATCGCGGGCGGCGGGGAGAAGAAGACTCTGCGGATCGCGGCCCAATACGCCGACTACACGAACTTCGACGGCACCCCCGAGACGTTCGGGCATAAGAGCGAAATCCTCGAGGGGCATTGCCGGGACGTCGGCCGCGACTACGACGAGATCGTCCGGTCCGCCAACTACAACGTGGTCATCGGTCGCGACGAGGCCGAGGTGCGCGACCGGCTCGAGTGGCAACGCGACCACCTGATCAGCGCTGGCGTGCCAGAGGCCGCGGCGGTCGCGCAGATCGAGAACCTGGCGACGCAGCCACTGGTCGGCACCCCCGAGCAGATCGTCGAAGTGCTCGCAGGCCTGCGGGCGCAGGGGATGACGTACGCGATCTGCTACTTCGCCGAGGCCGCGTACGACACGTCAGGCATCGACCTGTTCGAGCGCGTGGTGATCCCGGAACTGCACGGAGAGGGCACCCACCCGCACGATCACGAGCGCGAGCGCGAGCACGGGCACCGGCGCCGCCGCTGAGGACTGTTCAGGCGAGCTGATGGGGCTGATCTGGCTGATCTGGCTGACTCCTCGCCGCCCGCTGCGTCAGCCGAGCCGATCTGGCTGACTCCTCGCCTTCCGCGCAGGGCACACCCGCTGCGCTGGGCGTACCGTGCGCTGCAAGCGTCGTCGTCAGCCGAGGGATTCCGGGCGCTGCTTGGCGATCCGCGCCATCAACTCCCTGCGGGCGATCGCGTGCGGAAGCGACACGTACTGCTTGTACGCCGCCAGATCCGCCGTGCCCCGCCGCTCCAGCGCCGCGATCTCCGCCCGGACGTCCTCTGGTGTCTTGTTCTGGCTCATTTTCGCCTTGCCGACCCATCGCTCGATCAACAGCTCGAGGCCGACGATCGCCCGAGTCATCCGCGTCAGGTACTCCTCCGGCGCATCGTTCACGTGCCACGCCGACCCTTCCGCCGCCTCGTGCCGCTCGGTCAGGGCCTCCGCCTGGGCGCGCAGCCATACCGCGTCGTCGTGGACCACCAGCCGCCCGTACGCCTGCACGGTGATGTAATCCCACGTCGGCACCATCGCGCGGCCCCGGTCATGGCCCGGAAAATATGACGGCGACACATAGTGATCGCCCCCATGCGCGATGACCAGCGACGGCGCGACGCACGGCCGCGAGCACTGCGTGTTGTTGCGGGCCACGTGCGCGAGCAGCCGACCGTGCGGCGCGCCCGGCGCGGCCTCGGGCTCGTAGTGGAACGGCAGAAATGTCGCGTCCGGTCCCTCGTCGTGCACCGTGATCAGGTCGCCGGCCCCCATCGTGGACAAGATGGCGGCGATGTCGTCGTCGTTCAACGCGAAGTGGTCGGGTACATACACGCCCGCCAGTGTGGCGCGCCGCCTCGCGGTTCGTGCTCGCGGCTCCCACATCCGAGCGCGCCGCGGGGGTCGCGTTGGTCACATTCGTGCCTATCGGGGCCGCCCGAGCCGACTGTGCGCCGCGGTGACGAGGAAGATCCGCAGTATGACTGCGAACCGCGACTTCGACCTGTTCAGGCTCTCCGAGGACCATGAAGAGCTGCGCGGGGCGATCCGCGAGATCTGCGACGAGCAGATCGCGCCACGGGCGGCGCAGGTCGACAAGGCCGGAGAGTTCCCTCAGGAGAGTTACGACGCGCTGCGGCGGGCGGACTTCCACGCCCCGCACATCGGCGAGGAGTACGGCGGAGTCGGGGCTGACGCGCTCGCGACCTGCATCGTCATCGAGGAGGTGGCGCGCGCCTGCATGTCGTCGAGCCTGATCCCGGCCGTCAACAAGCTGGGCACGATGCCGATCATTCTCGCCGCCGGCGAGGACGTGAAGAAGAAGTACCTCCCGCCGGTCGCCTCGGGGGAGGCCATGTTCTCGTACGGGCTGAGCGAGCGGGAAGCCGGCAGCGACACGGCGTCGATGAAGACCCGCGCCCGCCGCGACGGCGACGACTGGATTCTCAACGGGCAGAAGTCGTGGATCACGAATGCGGGCGTGTCGCAGTACTACACGGTGCTCGCCGTGACCGATCCGGACGCGCGGCGCGGGACGAACGTGTCGGCGTTCGTCGTCGAGAAGACCGACCCGGGGTTCGGCTTCGGGGAAAAGGAGCGCAAGCTCGGCATCAAGGGGTCCCCGACGCGGGAGCTGCACTTCGACGCCTGCCGCATCCCCGGCGACCGGATCATCGGCGCAGAGGGCGAGGGCCTCAAGATCGCGCTACGGACCCTGGACCACACGAGGGTGACGATCGGCGCGCAGGCCGTCGGCGTCGCGCAGGGAGCCCTGGACTATGCGCTCGGCTACGTGAAGGAGCGCCGCCAGTTCGGCACGTCGATCGCGCAGTTCCAGGGGGTGCAGTTCATCCTCGCGGACATGGCGATGGAGCTGGAAGCGGCCCGGCAGATGGTCTACGTAGCGGCCGCCAAGTCCGAGCGGGAGGACCCCGACCTGGCGTTCTTCGGCGCGGCGGCAAAGTGCTTCGCCTCCGACGTGGCGATGAAGGTGACCACCGACGCGGTGCAGTTGCTAGGCGGCGCCGGATACGTCGAGGACCATCCGGTCGAGCGGATGATGCGGGATGCGAAGATCACCCAGATCTATGAGGGGACCAACCAGATCCAGCGCCTGGTGATGGCGAGGTCCCTCCTGCGAGGGTGATCGGACCGCGCCGTTCCCGACGGGAAGCGACTCGCGTCGGGGGCCTGCACGCCTCGCGCAGGGACGTCGCCGATACTGGGGGCACCATGGCTCGCAACCCTTTCGAGGGTCGGGGACAGCCCGGCCCGTCCGCGGACGACGGCGACCTGTTTGACGTGCGGCGACCCGCCCGCGCCCGGCGGGGCATGCTCGCGGACCCGGACTCCCTCACTCCCCGACTGAGACGCCGTCGCGCGTTCACCCTGGTGGGGATGACGTGGCTGGTCCCGGGGTTGGCGCAGCTCGTCGCGGGGCGACGTCGGCTGGGCCGGTGGGGTGTGCGGATCTGGGGCGCGACGATCCTCGTGGTGGTCCTCGGCGCGATGCTGTGGCTGTGGCGGCGCGCCTGGCTGTTCACGATCACGGCCCACAGCTGGGTGCTGATGGCCCTGGCATTCCTGTGCGCCGTGCTCGCGGCCACGTGGGTGGTGATGTTCATCGACGCGGCGCGGCTGGGTCGGCTGCGCGGCCTGCCGAACTCGACGCGCAGAGGGGTGGCCGCGCTGACCGTCGTCGGGATGCTCGCGACCGCCGGGCCGCTCACGTGGGCGTCCAGCGCGCTCTACGCGGGCTCGTCGGTGCTGAACCGCATCTTCTCCTCCGGCGTGAGCAAACCCCCGTCCGGCGGCCGTTACAACATCCTGTTGCTCGGCGGCGACTCCGGCGCTGACCGCATCGGCACGCGACCGGACACGGTCATCCTGGCCAGCATCGACGCGGCCAACGGCGAGACCGTCACTTTCGGGTTCGCCCGTGACACCGAGAACATCAACTTCCGGCCCGGCTCGACGATGGCGCGTCTCATGCCAGACGGCTGGAACTGCGGCGACGAGTGCCTGCTCAACGGGCTCTACACGTGGGCAACGGACAACAAGGACCGTTTCCCCCACGACGTGCAGGACCCTGGCGCCCTCGCCACCGTCGAGGCGGTCGAGGCGCTGTCGGGGCTGGACATCCAGTACTACGCCCTGATAGATCTGCAGGGCTTTCAGACCATGGTCGACGCAGTGGGCGGGTTGGACGTGATCGTCAAGAAGCCGACCCCGGTGGGTGGCGGCAGCTCCCCGGTGTACGAGTACATCCAGCCGGGCGAGCAACACCTCAACGGGTTTTATGCGCTGTGGTACGCCCGCAGCCGCGAAGGCGCGACCAACTACGAGCGGATGGCGCGTCAGAAGTGCGTGCTGGGCGCTGCGATGAAACAACTAGACCCGCAGACGGTGCTCGTGAAGTTCCGGGACCTGGCGGTGGCGGGGGAACAGGTGCTGCACACCGACATTCCCCAGGCCGACCTCGGGGCGCTCGCCGACCTCGCGCTGAAATCCCGTGGCAAGCCGATGACGTCGGTGAACTTCGTCCCGCCCCTGATCGACCCATGGAACTATGACCCGGCCGATATCCGCGACCGGGTGGCGCAGGCGATCGACTCCAGCACATCGTCGCGCGCGAACACTCCCGCGGTGACGCCCAAGTCGCAGACCCCGTCCGCCGGCGATAGCGGTCAGGCGGGGACGGCTGCGCCCACCGGGTCGTCCGCGGAGCGCGCGGGTGGCGGCACGCAGGACACCAGCCGCGGCGAGGAGAGCAGCGAATCCCTCACGGGTGACGGTTCCGATATTTGTGTGGTTCCGTGAACGGCGCCGACGACTGGCCCAGCGTCAGCGTGATCATGCCGGTCCTGGCCGAGGAGCGGCATCTCGCCGACGCTGTCGCGCGCGTGCTGGCCCAGGGTTACCCGGGGGCGCTGGAGATCGTCCTCGCCGTCGGGCCGAGCCGGGATCGCACCGAGGAGATCGCCCGCGAGCTGGTGGCGGCGCACCCCCCTGTCCGGTGGGTGCGCAACCCGAGCGGCCGCACTCCCGACGCGCTCAACGTGGCCCTGCGTGCCGCGCGGCACGACATCGTCGTACGGGTCGATGGGCACGCCGAACTCTGCGACGGGTACATCCGGACCGCGGTGGGCGAGTTGACCGCTCGCGGGGCGGTGAACGTGGGCGGCATCATGGACGCGCATGGCACGACGACGTTCGAACGGGCCGTCGCATGCGCCATGCGCAGCCGGATCGGCGTTGGCGCGGCGCGGTTCCACACCGGCGGCCGGGCGGGCCCGGCGGATACCGTCTATTTGGGCGTCTTCCGGCGGCGGACCTTGATCGCCGCGGGCGGGTACGATCCACATTTCACGCGCGCGCAGGACTGGGAGCTCAACCACCGGCTCCGGCTCGCGGGGGGCATCGTCTGGTTCACGCCGCAGTTGCGGGTCACGTACCGCCCGCGATCGACGCTCACCGCGCTCGCGAGGCAATATCTGCAATACGGCCGCTGGCGTCGCGTCGTCGCCTCCCGGCACGCGGGCACGATCAACCCGCGTTACCTGGCCCCGCCCGCGATGGTGGTCGGCGCGACGGCGGCCACGGTGGCGGGCCTCCTCGAGCCGCGCGCCCGGGGATTGCTGGGCGTGCCCGCCGCGTACCTGGTGGCCGTCGTCGTCGGTGGGTGGGCCGCGAGCCGGGGCGAGCAGCCGCGGACCCGGGCCCTGCTGCCCGTGGTGCTGGCGACGATGCACTGGTCGTGGGGGTTGGGGTTCCTGACCAGCCCGAAGCGGTTGCGCCAGATCCCCGAACGTGCGGTGCCGCGAACGGGCGAGGTTGCCGATACCAATACCGATACCGATACCGATACGGAGCGGACGGGATGAGCCCGACCGACTCCGTGGCGTCGGACCCCGTCGACGTGAGCGTGCTGACGTCGGGGCACGATGTCGCCGACGCCCGGCTACACCGGCAGGTGGCCGCTCTGCGGGCCCGCGGCCTGACCGTCGAGGTGCTCGGTTTGGGAGATCCGACGGACGCCCCAGCGGGGACGCGGGTGCGGACGTGGCAGCGGCCGAGGCTGCCGGGGCGGGCGTGGCTCGCCCTGCGGCAGCCGTACCTCGCTCGCGGGCGGGTCCTGCTCACCCTCGATCCCGATTCCGGACTCGCTGGGGCGCTCGCCACGCTCGCGCGGCGCGGTCGGGCTCGGCGGGTGCTGGTGGTCGACGTGCACGAGGACTACGCGGCGCTGCTGACGGACCGAGCGTGGGCGCGGCGGTACGCGGGCGTGCCGGGACACCTGGCGAAGGGCCTGGTCCGGGCAGGGTTGGCGCTGACGCGCGTCGCTGACCTCGTGGTGGTGGCCGACGAGCACGTCCCGCCCGCGCGGGCGCGACGCCGGATGGTGGTACGTAATCTGCCGCACCCCGGGATGCTGCCTGCCCCGGGGCCGCGGGGGGAGACGCCGCGGGCGCTCTACATCGGTGATCTACGGGCCAGCCGGGGGCTGTTCGCGATGCTGTCGGCCCTGCGGTCCGCGCCGGACTGGAGCCTCGACCTGGTCGGTCCGGTCGCTCCGCGTGACCAGGGCCGCCTCGATCGTGAACTCGCGGACGACGCCGGCCTCGCCTCTCGCGTGCGGCTGCACGGCCGGATGCCCCCCGAGCGGGCCTGGCGGGTCGCCGAGGGCGCGTGGGTGGGGTTGTTGCTGCTGGCGGACACGGCGGCGTTCGCGGAGGCGGTGCCAAGCAAGTTGTATGAGTACGTGGCCTGCGGGCTGCCGGTCGTCGCGACCGATCTACCGCGTCAGGCTGCGCTCGTGCGTGAGAAGGACGCTGGTGCGATGGTGCCGTGCGGTAACGACGCGACGGTCGGTGCCGCGGTGAGCCAGGTGCTGAGGGACTGGGCGGGCGACCCGGCCCGGTTGGACGCGATGCGGGAGCGTCTGGCCGTCGCGGGCGCTCAGGCGCGCGAGCAGCGCACCCCGTACGACGATCTGGCCGACGCGGTCGCCGACCTCGCCGGCCGGGCCGAGCCTGGCCCACCGCCCTCCTCCGAGGGCTCCTCCCGCCCCCGTACCGGACCTACGTCAGGAGACAACCCATGACCACACGCATCCAGCCCAGCGCCGACGTCAGCGATGAGGCACAGATCGGCGAGGGGAGCTCGATCTGGCACCTGGCGCAGGTCCGCGAGGGGGCGGTCCTCGGTCGCGGTTGCATCGTGGGGCGCGGCGCGTACGTCGGCAGCGGCGTCGTCATGGGTGACTATTGCAAGCTGCAGAACTACGCGTTGGTGTACGAGCCCGCGCAGCTCGGCACGGGCGTGTTCGTCGGGCCGGCCGTGGTGTTCACGAACGACCACTTCCCGCGCTCGATCAGCCCGGATGGGCAACTGAAGCGGGGCGACGATTGGGATGCCGTCGGCGTGAGCGTGCACGACGGCGCGTCGATCGGCGCGCGGTCGGTGTGCGTCGCGCCGGTCACGATCGGGGCGTGGGCGCTGGTGGCAGCCGGGTCGGTGGTGGTCAAGGATGTGCCCGCGTACGCGTTGGTGGCGGGCAACCCGGCCCGTCGGATCCGCTGGGTGGGGGAGGCCGGTGTCCCCCTGGAAGATGGTGGCAGCGGCCTGTGGCGTTGTCCGCAGACGGGACGCACGTACCGCCAGCAGGGCGAGACCCTGACACCGCAGCAGTGACGTCCTGACGTCGGCGCGGGCGTCGCGCGGCGTGCGAGGGGCGACGAACAGCTCCCTCACTGCTCGTTGCCGCGGATGACAGAACCCCTACGCGCACCCTCTGCGGGACGCCGCAGCGGCCGACGCCCCGTGTCGGTGCGTCGGCCGCCGCGTGCAGGTGTCAGGCCATACGTGGTGTCAGGCCAGACGTCACATCGAGTCTGAGCGCGTCACGCCTTCTTGGTCTCCCAGAAGATCTTGGCGATCTCGTCGATCTTGACCAGCAGCTGGTCCGCGACGGCGACGTCGAAGTGGCCCTTCGTGCCCGCCGCGCCGGCCAGCTTTGTGGCCTCGTTGAACAGGGTGTGCAGCTGCGGATACTTCTCGAAGTGCGGCGGCTTGAAGTAGTCGGTCCAGAGCACCCACAAGTGTTCCTTGACGAGGTGGCTGCGCTGCTCCTTGATGATCATGGCGCGGGTCTTGAAGTCGTGCTCGGAATTGGCGGCGACCTTCTCGCAGATGGCCTTGACCGACTCGGCCTCGATCCTGGCCTGCGCCGGGTCGTACACGCCGCAGGGGAGGTCGCAGTGCGCGCTGACCTCGACGGCGGGAGCGAACAGGCAAATCATGCTGTGTCCCTTCGGATGTGTCGGTGGATACGAAGCCGACCCTACCCGTGGAGTCGTGGGATCGACAGCCTAGGACACCTAATGCCAACGTTTCGCGATAAGCATCTGACCAGGAGGAATAGACGATCCGGGGCGAGCGGGGGCGACCCGACAAGGGCCCACGGTCGTGTCTGCGTCAGCGCTGCATCAGGTAGACGAGCACCATGAGCGCCAGGCCGAGGACGATGGCGATCTCCTTGGAGAACTCGTGCATGAACGCGCGGCGCCCTTCGAGGGGGGTCTTTCGGCGCGCTTCGGCCGCCTTGCGCAGCGTCTCCCGCCGCTTGTCCGGATCGCGCATCGGCGCACCCCTCCCTGCGTTCATGGGCCCGGCGGCCCGCTTGGAGGCACGGTACCGCGACGCGCGCTGCCCAGCGGGTCCAACGCGCGACGTCGCGGAGCGGCACTGGTGTCAGGGGCGTTGTCCGAGCGCCTGGACGATCAGCAGCACGCCAAACACAAAGAACGCCGCCGCCGCGCCGATTCTGACCACGCGGTCCGACAGCTTGCGCCCGATCAACGCGCCTCCGGCGATGGCCAGCGCGTCCGCGGCCACCATGCCGAGCGTCGAGCCGACCCACGTCCCGAACCACTGCTCCTGCGTGGCCAACGTGATCGTCGCCAGCATCGTCTTGTCGCCGAGCTCGGCGAGGAAAAAGGCCACGGCGACGGCGACGATGGCGGCACCGCTGCTCCGATGGACCTTGTCCCTCTCGCGGTCGCTGAGTTCGTCGCCGCGCAGCGTCCACAGCCCGAACCCGAGGAACGCGGCGCCGGCAGCGAACGACATGATCCACTGCACGCCGACGAGCGCCGACCCGATGGCCGCGCCGATGCCGACACTCGCGAGGTGCACGAGGGCGGTGGCGACCGTGATCCCGATCAGCACGTCCCGCGCGCGGTAGCGCGTGGCGAACGTCAGCGCCAGCAGCTGGCTCTTGTCGCCGAGCTCCGCCACGAAGATCACGGCCGTGCTCAGCAAGAAGGCGGACACATCGCTCCCCTCGACACGAGGCCGAGGGCCGAAGGGACCTCGGCCGGTGCTGATCGTGCATGGATCACCGGCCGAAAGTCTCGTCCGCCACTGGACCGGCTCCACCGCAGAGCGGTCGAGGACCCGTGGCCCCCGCGCCGGGCCTGTCAGGCCAGCATGTCGACGCGGGTGTTGTGGACTACTCCCTTTCGTGTCGCCCAGCGTACCGGAGCAGGCCAGGGCGGCGGGGCAGTCGGGCCAGGACCGCGGCGCGGATCGCGTCGTCGGGGAGCGCCCCCACGAGCCACGAGTCGACCCCCTCGGCCGGGTTGTCGCGCTCCACCCACCAGCCGCGGTCCTGCGCGGAGCTGCCCCACCGCACCCCGTACGGCGCCCGCGGACCCGGCGCCGGCCCGATGAGTCGTTTGACGGCCAGAGGCCGGGGAACGCCGTCCGTATCCGGCGGCAGCTGGCACAGGACGAGGCGTCCGGGCCGGGGCCGCAGCCCGTACGCGACAAGGAGTCGGTCGCCGTCGCGCAGGGTGGGCAGCATCGACGTACCGCGTACCCGCGCCAGCCCGAGTCTGATCGGCTCTCGCACGCTTTTCTCCCAACGCTGCAGGTTGGGGCGCCGTAGCGCCCTTGACCGTGCTCACAGAGCGGATTTATGATCGTCCCCATCCAGCACAGGTGGGTTCGCGCATGGAATCCATCGGATGCGGTCACGAGGGGTCGTGCGGCCGCCGTCCATCTGTGTGGGTGGCCCAACTGCGCGGGGATCAAGTCGTGCCCCAGGTGCTGGGTCCCGACAAACCCACTCCGTAGCCCGGGACGCCACGTCGATGCGCCCGGGCTGCGACGGCTCCGCTCACCCACGGGGTCTCCACCATGAAGGGTGTGACCCTATGTCATCAGCCCCAACCAAGCTAGCTGACCCACCCGCGCGCCGCGTGCATCCCGTCGACGAAGTCCTGCCCGTACCCAAACTGGCAGTGTATGGCCTCCAACACGTGCTGGCGTTCTACGCCGGTGCGGTCATCGTGCCCATCCTGCTGGCCAACGCCATCGGCCTGAGCACGGCCGAACTCATCCACCTCATCAACGCCGACCTGTTCACCTGCGGGATCGCCTCCATCATCCAGTCCGTCGGGTTCTGGAAGGTCGGCGTGCGGCTGCCGCTCCTCCAAGGGGTGACGTTCACCGCGGTGTCCCCGATGATTGCTATCGGGTTGGCCGCCGGCGGCGGCACGACCGGCCTTCTGACCATCTACGGTGCGGTGATCATCGCCGGCCTGGCGACGTTCTTCGTCGCGCCCTACTTCAGCAAGCTGGTCCGGTTCTTCCCGCCGGTGGTGACCGGGTCGGTGATCACGATCATCGGCCTGGCATTGCTGCCGGTCGCGGCCGCCGATGCCGCCGGAGGCGCGGGGCCGTCACTCGATCCGACCAACCCCCGGAACATGGCATACGCGCTCGGCACACTGGCACTCATCGTGGCCATCCAGCGATTCTTCACGGGGTTCCTGGCCACCGTCGCCGTTCTGGCCGGCCTGGTGATCGGAACGCTGGTTGCCTGGGCCATGGGCGATGCGCACTTCGACGCGGTCGACCCCTCTCCGTGGTTCGGGGTGGTCACCCCGTTCTACTTCGGCTGGCCCACGTTCTCCCTGGCGGCGATCGTCTCGATGGTGGTGGTGATGCTGATCACCGGTGTGGAGACCATCGGCGACGTGTTCGCCACCGGCGAGATCGTGGAGAAGCGGATCGGCTCCGAGGACATCGCCCGGGCGCTGCGCGCGGACGGCCTGGCCACCACGATCGGTGGGGTCTTCAACTCTTTCCCATACACGTGTTTCGCGGAGAACGTCGGTCTCGTGCGTTTGACCAGGGTGAAGAGCCGCTGGGTGGTCGCCTCGGCCGGCGTGATCATGATTCTCATCGGTCTGGTGCCCAAGGCGGGGGCCGTCGTCGCAGGCATCCCACACTCGGTCCTGGGAGGTGCCGCGCTGGCCATGTTCGCTACCGTCGCCGTCGTCGGCATCCAAACCCTGGGCCGCGTGGACTTCCACGACCACCGTAACGTCGTCATCGTCGGCACCAGCATCGGGCTCGCGGTGTATGTCACCTCGCAGCCCGACGTCGCCAAGGCCGTGCCGAGCTGGGCGCAGATCCTGCTGGGTTCTGGGATCACGCTGGGCTCACTCACCGCTATCGGGTTGAACCTGCTCTTCCACCACGTGGGGCGTGAGAAGGGCCCGGCACTCGCCGGCGAGCCGGGTCATCTGGTGCACCTGGAGGACGTCAACACGATGAACGAGCAGCAGTTCACGCATACGTTCCGGGAGCTCTTCGATGGACCCGCCTGGCCCGTCGAGCGGGTGGCCGAAGCCAGGCCCTTCACCGACACGATGGATCTGCGACGCGCCTTCGCGACCGCGGTCTTCGCGGCAAGCCGCGACGAGCAGCGCTCGTTGATGGATGCCTACCCCGGTCTCGGGGCGGCGAACGCGGTGCCTGTGTCAGGAGAAGAGGACACGAGCGGGGGATCCACCGGTGGCCGTCTCATCCTCGGCCTGACCGGCCTCAACGATGAAGAGCACGCCCGGCTTGCGGAGGTCGCGGCCGACTACCGCGAACGGTTCGGTTTCCCGCTGATCATGTGTGTGCGCGATCGGCACAGCTTCGAAGACATCCTGGAACAGGGGTGGGAGCGGATGAACAACTCTCCGGAACACGAGCATTCCACCGCTCTCGTCGAGATCGCCAAGATCGCCGGCAACCGGTTCGATGAGCTGGTCGCGGAGGCAAACCCCATCCAGTCGGCCCGTGCGCGCTTCGTCGACGGAGTGTAGCGGCCGGCGGCTCACAGGTGCGCAGCCTCGATCCATTGCACCAGTGGGAACGCACGCCGCGGAAGAAGACGGACGGACAGCGACAGGAGTTGGACATGGCGTCAGCACCCCCTCTCATCCTCAACGGGTTTCCTCGCGCTCTTGACGACGTAGACCCCGACACCACCGCCCTCGACTGGATTCGCGCTCAGGGCCTGCTCGGCGCCAAGGAAGGGTGCGCGGAAGGGGAATGCGGTGCGTGCGCCATCCTCGTCCTGAAGCCGGTTGTGGCGGTCGAGCTCGAGGACGGCTCGGCCTGCGGGTCGTCCGACGAAGAGCCACCCAGCCTGTGGACCGCGGTGAACGCGTGCCTGGTCCCGGCGGCTGCGCTGGCGGGCCAGGAGGTCCTCACCAGCGAGGGACTCGGCGGCCCGGCCGACCTGCATCCCACCCAGCGGGCGATGGCCGCCGCCGGCGGTTCACAGTGCGGTTACTGCACGCCCGGATTCGTGGTGTCCATGGCGGCCGAGTACTACCGTCCGGACCGCTCGGAGGCCACCGGCACCGCCGCGGGCCAGGCACCCGGCGCGCCGCACCACGGTTCCGTACAGGTCGAGAGCGCGACAACCGCGCCCGCCGGAGGCGAGGGCTCGGGGTCCGGTGACGGCGAGCGGGGCCCCAACGGCTTCGACTTACACGCCCTGTCCGGCAACCTGTGCCGGTGTACCGGGTATCGCCCCATCAAGGACGCCGCGTACGGCCTGGATACGCCCGGGCCGAGCGACCCGCTGGCCCGGCGGCAGGGTCAGCCGCCCCCGGCGCTCCACCTGGGGCGAATCGAAGGGACGCGCGGGGCATTCCTTCACCCGAGCAGCCTCGACGAGGCGCTCACCATCCTTCGTGAACACCCCGACATCGACATCGTCGCCGGCTCCACCGATCGCGGCGTCGAGGTGAATCTGCGCGGCCTGCGCTCGCCGCTGGTGCTCGGGATCGAGCAGGTGCCCCAACTGCGGGAGCTCCGGGTGGGCGTCGATGCCATCGAGCTCGGTGCCGCGCTGACGCTCACTGAGATCGAGCGCGGCCTGGCGGGTCGCCTCCCGGTCCTCGACGAGTTGTTCGTCCAGTTCGCCTCCAGGCTCATCCGCAACAGCGCCACTCTTGGCGGCAACCTGGGCACTGCGTCCCCGATCGGGGACAGCGCCCCGGTCCTGCTCGCGCTCGGCGCCAGCGTCGTCCTGGCTAGCCTCGACGGCGACCGCGAGGTGGCGATTGAGGACTTCTTCACCGGCTATCGACGGACCGAGCGCCGTCGTGAGGAGCTGATCCGCTCCGTCCGGATCCCGTTGCCGACGCCCAACCTGACCGCCTTCCACAAGATCGCCAAGCGCCGCTTCGACGACATCTCGTCGGTGGCCGTCGGGTTCGGCATCGACGTCGTGGACGGCGTCGTCGAGGCTGCCCGCATCGGGCTCGGTGGGGTGGCCGCGACGCCGTTGCGGGCCGGCGCCACCGAGGCCGCTCTGGTCGGCGCCCCCTGGACACGGCAGGCCGTGGAGGCTGCGGCCCAGCTCCTCTCGCGAGAGGGCACTCCCCTCGATGACCACCGAGCCAGCGCGGCCTACCGCAGCGCCATGTTGGGGCAGGCTTTGCGCAAGCTGTACGCCCACCATCCCGAGCCCACCGCACGACCCGAGGAGGTCATGGCATGAGCGCCCTGTCGCAGCGGCCTGACGGCGCGGTCGTCGGACGAGACATCCCGCATGAGTCGGCCGCCTTGCACGTCACCGGCCACGCCCTGTACACCGACGACCTCGTGTCGCGAACGGCCGGCGTACTCCACGCCTACCCGGTGCAAACCGCTGTCGCCCATGGGCGCCTCACCCGACTGGACGTCTCGCCCGCCCAGCAGGTGCCCGGCGTCGTCCGGGTGCTGACCGCGGCGGACGTCCCAGGGATCAATGACGCCGGGACCAAGCACGACGAACCGCTCTTTCCCGATGAGGTCATGTACTACGGGCACGCCGTGGCGTGGGTGCTCGCCGAGACGCTCGAGGCGGCCCGCCTCGGGGCCCAGGCCGTGCAGGTGGACATCGACCCGCTGCCGTCGCTGATCACGGTGCAGGAGGCGATCGACGCCGGGTCCTTCCAGGGCGGTCAACCGACCGTGCGACGCGGAGACGTCGAGGCGGCTCTTCCGGGATGCGCCCACGTGTTCAGCGGGGAGTTCACGTTTTCCGGCCAGGAACACTTCTACCTGGAAACGCAGTGCGCGCTGGCCATGGTCGATGAGGCCGGGCAGATCTTCGTGCAGTCCAGCACGCAGCACCCCAGCGAGACCCAGGAGATCGTCAGCCACGTCCTCGGCGTCGCCAACCACCAGGTGACCGTCCAATGCCTGCGGATGGGAGGCGGATTCGGCGGCAAGGAGATGCAGCCGCACGGCTACGCCGCGATCGCCGCGTTGGGGGCCACCCTGACCGGCCGACCGGTGCGGTTGCGCCTCAATCGGACCCAGGACCTGACCATGACGGGCAAGCGTCACGGTTTCCACGCCCAGTGGCGGGTCGGATTCGACGACAAGGCGCAGCTGCAGGTGCTCGACGCCACCTTGACCGCCGACGGCGGGTGGAGCCTGGACCTGTCCGAGCCGGTCCTGGCGCGAGCGCTGTGCCACGCCGACAACGCGTACTGGATCCCCCACGTGCGGGTGCACGGCCGGATCGCGCGGACGCACAAGCAGTCCAATACCGCGTTCCGCGGCTTCGGCGGGCCGCAGGGCATGATCGTCATCGAGGACATCCTGGGCCGCTGCGCCCCGCTGCTGGGGATCGACCCGATGGAGTTGCGTCAGGGCAATTTCTACCGAGAGGGCCAGCCCACCCCGTACGGTCAGCCCGTCACGGACGTCGAACGGCTGGTGCGGTGTTGGCGCGGGGTGGGCAGTTCCGGGCGGGTCCGGGAGCGGTTGGGCGAGATCGATGCCTTCAACCGCGAGAACCCGGACCGCAAGCGCGGCCTGGCGATGACCCCGGTCAAGTTCGGGATCTCCTTCAACCTCACCGCGTTCAACCAGGCCGGTGCCCTCGTGCACGTCTACCGGGACGGCTCGGTGCTGATCAACCACGGCGGCACCGAGATGGGGCAGGGCTTGCACACCAAGATGCTGCAGGTGGCGGCCACGGCGCTCGGCGTGCCGTTGCCCAGGGTGCGGCTGGCGCCGACGCGGACCGACAAGGTCCCGAATACCTCCGCGACGGCCGCGAGCTCCGGCGCGGACCTGAACGGCGGAGCGGTCAAGAATGCCTGCGAGCAGATCGTCGACCGGCTACGCGACGTGGCGGCCGGTGAAATCGGCGTGCATCCGAACGACGTGGTGTTCCACGACGGGCACGTCAGCGGCCTCGGCAGCGCGATCACGCTGAACTGGGACGACCTGATCCGCGTCGCGTACTTCCGGCGGGTCCAGTTGTGGGCCGCGGGGTTTTATCGCACCGAGGGGCTGCACTGGGACTCGACGGTGATGCACGGGCACCCGTTCAAGTACTTCGCCTACGGCGTGGCCGCGAGCGAGGTCGAGGTGGACGGCTACACGGGGGCCTACACCACCCGTCGGGTGGACATCCTGCACGATGTGGGCGACAGCCTCTCCCCGCTGGTCGACCTGGGCCAGGTCGAGGGCGGGTTTGTGCAGGGTGCCGGCTGGCTCACGCTGGAGGACTTGCGCTGGGACACGGGGTCGGGGCCGACCCGCGGGCGGCTGGCCACTCAGGCGGCGAGCACCTACAAATTGCCGAGCTTCTCTGAGATGCCCACGGAGTTCCACGTCGCGCTGCTTCCCCGGGCGCACGAGGAGGGTGTCGTGTACGGCGGCAAGGCCGTGGGGGAACCGCCTCTGATGCTGGCGTTCTCCGTGCGGGAGGCGTTGCGCCAGGCGGTCGCGGCGTTCGGCGACCCGGGGATCAGCGTCGACCTCGCCTCGCCGGCAACTCCCGAGGCGGTGTACTGGGCCATCGAGGCGGCCCGGGGATCGTCCGGGCAGGATCCGACCGACCCGGGGTGGACCCACACCGCTCACGGGGAGCCGGATCAATCGGAGGGTCCGCCACCCGTGCACGAATCCGAGCGGGCGGTCGGCCACCTGGTCAACGCCGAGGCGGAGGAAGGCGGGATGGTCGGGACCGGGGTGGGTCGCCCAAACCCTCGACCCACCCAGAGCGTCCGGCTGGCCGATGGAGCGGAAAACCTGGGGTGACGATCTACCGCGCCCAGCTTCTGGACACGCCGGAAGACCCGTTCCACGGTGGGACGCTGCGCAGCGATCAGGATGGCGCGCTCCTGGTCGCAGGCGGGGCGATCCTCGACCGAGGCGACTACTGCCGGGTCCGCGCTGAGCACACCGACGAAGAGGTTGTCGACCTGCGCGAGGGCCTGCTCCTGCCCGGTTTCGTCGACACCCACGTGCATTACCCGCAAGTGCGCATCATCGGCGGGCTGGGCATGCCTTTGCTGGAGTGGCTCGACAGGTGCGCCCTGCCCGAAGAGGCGCGGCTGGCCGACCCGACGGTGGCCCGGTCGGTCGCGACCGAGTTCCTCACCGGGTTGGTGGGGGCTGGTACGACGAGCGCGCTGGTGTTCGGGGCGCACTTCGCGTCTGCTGTCGACGAGTTCTTTGTCCAGGCTGCTGCCTCCGGGTTACGACTGACGAGCGGGCTCGTCGTCGGCGACCGGTCATTGCGTCCCGAGCTGCTGACGACTCCGGAGCGGGCCTACCGCGAATCCGTCGAACTGGCCCGGCGCTGGCACGCAGCGGAGCGGGTGCGCTACGCCGTGACTCCGCGGTTCGCCTTGTCGACCAGCGAGGAGATGCTCGAGGCGTGCGCCCAGGTGCTGCGGGATGTGCCGGGAACGCTGTTCACCTCCCATGTCAACGAGAACCCCGCCGAGATCGCCGACGTGATGCGGCTGACCGGGGCAGCGTCGTATACGGACGCGTACGACCGGCACGGGTTGTTGCAGGCCCGCAGCGTCTTGGCGCACAACGTGCATCCCGGGGGCGAGGAGCTGAAGCTGCTCGCGGATCATGGGACCGCCGTGGCGCACTGCCCGACCAGCAATTGCGCGCTGGGCAGCGGACTGTTCCCGCTTCGGGCACACCTGGACGCGGGCGTCGCGGTCGCCCTGGGCAGCGACGTCGGTGGGGGCACCGGGTTCTGTCTGCTCAAAGAGGGCCTCCAGGCGTACGTCGTGCAGCGCCTGCGGCCGGACGGGCTCCTGCTGTCCTCGGCCCAACTGCTGTACTTGGCCACTGCGGCAGGCGCGCGGGCCCTCGGCCTGGAGGGCGAGGTGGGGGACCTATCGGTCGGCAAGCGGTTCGACGCGGTCTGGCTCCGCCCGCGGCCGGGAGATCCGCTCTCCGTCGGTCTCGCGCACGCGCAGGATGCCGACGACGCGCTTGCCAAAGTGTTCACGCTCGGCGCCCCAACGGATATCGCGGGCGTGTGGGTCGACGGGGAACCGGTAGGTCCCGCGCGGGCGGCCCCCGTGCCGGCCTCGGTGCCGTCCCCCGTGCCGGCCTGACCGTTCGCGGCCACGTCCGGGGCGCTCGGCGGATCGAACGCATCGGACAAACCCGGACGCCGGTTAGCCCCTGAACCTGCCGGGTGCCGGTTCGTCAGACGGACGCGAGGGAGGGGTCCTGGCGCGGGACGAGGCCTGGGGGCTCCCGACGCCGAATCAGCGTCTTCTCGGCGCACTTGCCGAAGAGGTGGTAACCAGATCCGCCCTCGCTGAGCAGGTCGAGGCATCGGTCGGGGTCGGTGACGACGATGCCGCCGACCATCGTGACACCACGGCGGAAGAGAGGCTGCGGCAGCATGCTCACCGTCGGGCCGGCCAGGGAGACCTTGGCGCCCGGCTTCAGGTGACTCAGCAGCTCGGGAAGGGTGTCGTTGATGAGCGTCACCCCGGTGATGATCACGACGTCCGCGAGGGGCAGGAACTCCGGGTAGCGGTCAGCGGTCGCGAAGTGGTTCAGCTCGTCGCCCTTGAGCGTGCGCGAGTCCATCTCGAGCACCGTGTAGTCCACCCCGAGCCGAGCGAAGCGCTTGAGAGCCGGCACCAGAGCGCCGATGACGACGGCCTTGTCCCCGGGAGCGATCTCGACCTCGTCGAAGGCGTCGCCGCCGACCTCGAACTGGGGTGCCAGCCCGGCCTGGGTGAGTCGCAGGCTCAGCGCGTTCAGGGTCGCGATGCCCAGCGTCTTCTTGAGCGCGTTGTCGGAGGACACGTCGTCGAGGTAGGCGTTCGCCGACCGGCCCGAGAGTCGGCCCGACAGGGGCATGGCGTTGCCTGAACTGGGGCAACACACCGCCTCCGGAATCTCTTTGATCGGGGTGAAGCACACTCCGGCCTCGCCGCTGCTGAGCTTCACGCCGCTGAAGAACAGACCCAGCACAGCCCGCTCCACGGCGATGCCGTCCAGCTCGCTGCCGAGAAGGTCGCGCACGGACTGGACGGATTCATCGAGGATCGGGTTCGACATCACGGCCCCTTCGAGCAGTTCACGAGTCGTTGAGTAAGCGACTAGTGAATAGGCTACCTCGCCCCATGACCCGGATCCAGAGGCGGTGCAGGCCGCCGTCGTCAACGGCGCTCGAGGGCCCAGCCGAGGTGGGTCGCGTGCGCGATCATCACGAACCACATGGGCAGCGCCAACGCGGAACTCACGACGACACCCGTCACCGCGATCATCATCAGCAGCGAGGCCAACTCGAGGCGATAGTTTGCCCGCCGGACACCCTGCGCTGATCCCCTCGACTCAGCGACCAGCACCCCGCTGCGCGGCGACTCGGGCGCCCGAGACCGTGTCGAGCGCGGGGGACGATGCCTGAGAGGCCGCTTGTCCACCACTCGCCAGGCCAGCACGAGCAGCAGCAGGGCGAACGGGGCGAACACCACGACCCCGTACTGGCTGAGGATCTCCACGAACGCGTTGTGCAGGTTGATCGTCTGGTTGCTGACGTCGTGCGGCAGCTCCGTGGCCAGGCGCGTCTCGAACGTCCCCGCGCCGGTACCGAGCCATGGATGCTCCCACCAGTAGCGCAGCCCGGTGCGGGTCAGGTCGAACCGCAAGGAGTCGTACGCCGCCGCGTCCCCGTCGCCGGTCGCGAACAGTCGCGTCAGGGGGTTGCGCGACGTCAGCGCCGGCACGACGAGCGCCAGGACGACAAGAGCGCTCCCCACGAGGACGCCGGCGCCGACCACGACGGCGCGACGCCACGTCGACCGGCCCGCGCCCATCGATGCGTGGCCGCTCAAGCCCCGCCGGCGCAGCGCCACCGCCAGCGCCGCGAGCACCTGCAGCACGATGGCCACGAGGGCGGCCCGCCCGCCCGTGGTGAACTCCAGCGCCGCCGCGAGCGCCACCGAGGCCAGCAACACCCCCGCCCACCAGCGCGACGAGGTGTCCAGCACCCACACCAGCAGGACCCCCACGGCGCACGCGAGCACGCAGGCGTAGTTGTTCGGGTTCTGGAAGGGCCCAGCCGGCGTATGCGGGGCGAAGAACCACACGTCGTACTTCGTCGTGATGATGTGGCGGTCCGCCACGACCTCCCGGATCGCGACCGGCGCGGTCGACCACAGCACCGCGAGCCACAGGGCCCGGAACGCGAGCACCCCCCGCCGCGTGCCCCCCGCGAGCAGCAGCATCGCCCCGGTCACGGCGGCGGCCAGCGCGAGCTGCGTGACCTCGTCACCGCCGGACAATGGGGGCACCTGGATCGGGTACTTCAGCCCCGCCGCGACCTGCTGGGCCTCCCGGGCTGCGCCGATCGGGTCGGGCGTCGGCATCGAGGCCGGACGCAGTGTCCACGGAAGCGTCGCAACCCACACCATCCAGAACGCCAGCCACGCCCACACGGTCCGCGAGCGCCACCACTGCGTGCTCGCGGCCGCGGACAACACGACCACGCCGACGCACAGCCCGAGGGCGCCCGCCCCGAAGCGCCACGCCCCCTGCAGCCGCGGGCTCACCTGCGTCGCCCAGGCCAGGAGCAGCCCCAGCAGGATGAGCGCCGCAGGAGAGAGCCGGCCGATCCTGGCGAGCAGGTGTGCTGCCCGTGGGTTGACGTCCTGCGACATCAGGCTCGCGGGCGCAGACCCGACCACTGCTCGTGGCGTGCGTGGGTCGACAGGATGAACCGCACGGCCCGTTGTGAGCAATTGTCGATCGCGTAATCGGCCGGCACTACCGGGTGCACGTCGCCGCACTCGTCACGGCCGGCCAGCACCGCCGCGAGGCCCTCGACGACGTTGTCGGGGTCGAGGCCGGTCATGACGATCGCGCCGGTGTCGAGGGCCTCGGGGCGTTCGATGGAGTCACGCAGCGTCACCGCCGGGAAGCCCAGGATGGAGGACTCCTCGCTGATGGTGCCCGAGTCGGACAGGACGGCGAGGGCGTCCTTCTGGAGCCGTACGTAGTCGATGAACCCGAGCGGCTTGTGGAAGGTGATCGACCCGGGAAGCACCCGTCCGGTCGACGACGCCAACGCGTCGAGCCGTTGGCGGGTGCGCGGGTGCGTCGAGACCAGCATGGGCACGTCGTAGGCGCGCTGCGCTGCCTCCAGGCAGTCCAGCAGCGCGCTCAGTCGCGCCGGGTGGTCGATGTTCTCCTCGCGGTGCGCGCTGACCAGAAGGAACTCCCGGCGCGTCAGCCCCAGCTCGCCCAGGACCCGGGAGGCGTCGAACTGTGCCGCGTGGTGCAGCAGCACCTCCTTCATCGGCGACCCGGTGAGCGCGATCCGCCGCGGGTGCATGCCCTCGGCGAGCAGGTTGCGACGGGCGTGCTCGGTGTAGACGAGGTTGTAGTCGCTGATGTGGTCGACCATCCGACGGTTGGTCTCTTCCGGCACGTTGAGGTCGAAGCAGCGGTTGCCGGCCTCCATGTGGAAGACCGGCACGCCCATCCGTCGGGCCATCAGCGCGGCGATGCACGAGTTGGTGTCACCCAGCACGAGGAAGGCGTCGGGGCGCACGTCGCGGATCGCCCGTTCGGTGGCGGTCAGGACGCCGCCGAGCACCGCGCCGAGCGAGCCGGTGTCGACGTCCAAGAAGCGGTCGGGCTTCCGGATCCCCATCTCCTCGAAGAAGATCTCGTTCAGCTCGTAGTCGTAGTTCTGCCCCGTGTGCACCAACACGTGGTCGCAGGTGGCATCGAGTGCAGCGATCACGCGGGACAGGCGGATGATTTCCGGCCGGGTCCCGACGACGGTCATCACCTTGGTCTTCGCTGGGGCCTTCGCGGGGGCCTTCGCTGGGGCCTTCGCGGGGGCCTTAGCTGGGGCCTTCGCGGGGGTCATCGCAGAACTCTCTCGGGATAGGTGTCGGGGTCGACCGGGTCGAACGGCTCGCTGATCCAGAAGATCGTGAGCAGGTCGCCGTCCCCGGTGTTCGTGATCGAGTGGGTCCACAGGGTCGGCATGTCCACCGCGACGGGGCGCTCACCGTCGACGGGGATCTCCACGAGCTCGTCCGTGCCGACACGGCGCAACCGGATCACCGCGCGCCCCGACACGACCTGGAACCGCTCGATCTTGCGGACGTGGAAGTGGTCGCCGCGGGTGATGCCCGGAACTGTCGTCGAAAACGATGTCTGCCCGGCGCCGCCGTGCTGGCGCAGCACCTCCACGAACGAGCCGCGCGGGTCGCGGTGCGGGGCGGCCGGGATGGTGCGGCGACCCTGGTCCCACCAGGCGGCCCGTAGCGTGTTGAACAGAGAAACGTCGACGGCGTCGGCAAGGGCCGGGATCTCCCCGCGGGCGTAGACCTCACGGAACCTTGCCAGCCGGTCGCGGACCCAGGAGATCCTCAGGTCGGACACGTGGCCGGGCCGGATCAGCGGCGGCGGGTCGTGGTCGACTGCGGCGGCGATCAGGTCGGCGACGGCGTCCTGCACGTGCAGCAGCGGGATGAGTCGGTCACCGGTCACGGTCGGTTCCTCGCCCGCCGCGATCCGGTGCGCGAACGTGGCCACGAAGCTGTTGTAGCCGGGTCTCCCATGCTCGCCGTACAGGTTTGGCAGCCGCACTTCCGCGCAGGTCCGGCCCGCTCGGGCCGCGGCCTCGGCGATCCGCTGCGCGGCCCGCCGCTTGCCCACGCCGTACGGGGTCTCGGCGGCGCCGGCCAGGTCCGCCTGTCGGCTGCCCGCGAACACGACGCGCGCGCTGCTGTTCGTCGTGGTCAGGGCGTGGGTGAGACGGTCGGCCAGGACGACGTTGCCGTCCCGGACATCGTCGGGCGATCCCCGGTTGATGCCCGCGAGGTGCAGCACCGCGTCCGCGTGCGCCACGGCGACCTCCAGGGCAGGCCCCGAGAACGCCGCCCGGTCGATCGGCACCACCTCGACGCCGTCCGACGTCGACAGGCGTACGCGGGTGTGCCAGCCGAGGAACCCGGCGCTCCCGGTGACGACGATCCGTCGCGACGCGCGATCGGCCGCGTCGACCACTGCCCCGAGGCTCACGGCGTCTTTCCCAGCAGGGCCTGGAACTCCGGGAGCCGGCGAAGCAGCGCCGTGGTGCCCTCGATGTCGAGCTGCCGCGTATTCGCGCTGGTGTAGTCCTCCAGCGCGGCGACGCTGCGGGAGCCCTCCTCGAAGTACTGCTCGTACTGCATCGACCGCGCGTCCACCCCCACACGGTAATAGTCGCCGCGGTCCTGCGCCTTGGCCATCTCCTCGAGGGACAGCAGCGTCTCGTGCAGCTTCTCCCCGTGGCGCGACCCGATGACGCGGATCGGGTGGTCCGGGCTCCCGAGCAGCTCCGCGACCGCGCGGGCCAGGGTCGCCACGGTGCTCGCCGGCGCTTTGCGGACGAACAGGTCGCCCGGCTCCGCGTGACCGAACGCGTAGACCACCAGGTCCACGGACTCCTCCAGGGACATCAGGAACCGGGTCATCGTCGGCTCGGTGATCGTCATCGGCTGCCCGGCGCGGACCTGCTGCACGAACAGGGGGATGACGGAGCCGCGGGAATACATGACGTTGCCGTACCGGGTCACCGAGATCGTCGTGGGGGAGTCCGGGTACTGTCGCGCGAACGCCTGCGCCTGCTTCTCCATCAGCGCTTTCGTCATGCCCATGGTGTTGACCGGGTAGACGGCCTTGTCGGTCGACAGGCACACGACCGAGCGGACTCCCGACCGGGCGGCCGCGTCGATGACGTGTGCGCTGCCGAGCACATTCGTCCGCACGGCCTGCATCGGGAAGAACTCGCAGCTCGGCACCTGTTTGAGCGCCGCCGCGTGGAAGACGAAGTCGACCCCGCGGAACGCTGCCGCGCACGACTCCACGTCGCGCACGTCACCGATGAAGAAGCGCAGCCGCGGGTCGGCGAACGCCAGCCGCATGTCGTGCTGCTTGGCCTCGTCGCGGCTGAAGATGTGCACGCATGCCACGTCGGCGCCCAGCAGGTGCCGCGCCATGGTCGACCCGAACGATCCTGTCCCCCCGGTGATGGCGACCGTCGTCCCGGCCATGGCGGCGAGCCCGGACGCGGTGGTGGTGGCCGGGCTGGTCATGGGTTGACGCTCCTGTCGGGGCCGCGCTGCGCGACGGGTACGGCGGGGTGCTGGGCGTGCGGTGCTGGGCGTGGGGCGTCTTCCAGCGGAGCGCCGGTCGCGCTCACCGGGTGGATGCCGTGCGCGGGCTCCACGCGCGCCGCGTCGGAGCCGAGGGCCGCGCCCCGCATCCATTCGTACGCCGCGACGGCGTCGTGGAGGAACGCGGTGCGCACCAGCGACGGATCCAGCTCCGGCACATCGACCGCGTCGAGGAGGGGGTGGGCCGTGCTGCGCCGGCCCTCGTCGCCCGCGAAGAGATCCTCCCCGAGTTTCTCGCCAGGGCGCAGGCCGGTGAAGATGATGTCGACCTTCTTGCCGGACATGCGGATCAGCGTGCGGGCGACGTCGATGATCTTCACCTGCTCGCCCATCTCCAGGACCATGACCTCGCCGTCGTGACCGATGGCGCCTGCCTGCAGCACGAGCTGGCAGGCCTCGGGGATGAGCATGAAGTAGCGGCGCACGTCCGGGTCGGTCACGGTGACCGGGCCGCCGGCGGCGATCTGCGCGGTGAACGCGTGCAGCATCGAGCCCCGCGAGCCGAGGACGTTACCGAACCGCACGGAGACGTACCGACCCGGCTGCTCCGTCGCGAAATGGCTGGTCAGCCGCTCGGTGACGCGCTTGCTGTAGCCGAGGGTGCTCGTCGGATCGGCCGCCTTGTCGGTCGAGACGTTCACGAACACCTCGACCTCGACCGCCGCCGCGGCCGCGAGGACGTTGAGGGTGCCGGTCACGTTGGTCTTCCACGCCTCCAGCGGGAACGACTCCAGCAGCGGCAGGTGCTTGAGGGCAGCCGCATGGAAGACGACGTGCGGGCGCGCGTGCGCGAACAGCAGCGCCAGGCCTTCGGGGTCGCGGATGTCGGCGAGCAGCACGTCGTCGGAGTCGAGCAGGCCCTTGCCCGTGAGGCTCATCTGGGTGGCCTGCAGTCCGGACTCGTCGCGGTCGAGCAGGTAGAGCCGTTCCGGCGCGAAGCGTGCGATCTGTCGGCACAGCTCGGACCCGATCGATCCGCCTGCACCGGTGACCAGGATGCGCTTGCCCTGCAGTTGGGAGGCGATGGCGGTGGTGTCGAGCTTCACGGGTGGGCGGCTCAGCAGATCGGTGAGGTCGAGGTCGCGCAGGTCGCGCACCCCGCCGCCCATGCCGGCGCGCGGGGCTCCGTCCGGTGCCCCTGGCGTCCCCGTGTCGAGCACCTCCGACAGGGACGGCACGATCTTGACCGTGAGTTCCGCCTGGTGCGCGCCCTCGGACAGTTCTCGCAAATCGGCAGCGCTCGCGTGCGGCGCCGCGATGACGAGCATCGTGGCGCGTTCCCGGCGGGCCACCTCGACCAGGTCTGTCTTGCCGCCTCGTACCGGGATGCCCTCGATCCGCAGCCGACCCCGCTCCTTCGTGTCGTCGAGGATCGCGACGGGGATGATGCCCGCGTCGGCTTCCCGGATCGCGCTCTTGACCAGCCTGCGCCCGGTGTCGCCTCCCCCGTAGACGACCGCGCGGGCCCCGGCGTCGCGCCCCCGGATCTCGTGGGTCCGAAAGGAGCGGAACGCCAGACGCGCAGCGAACGCCCCGAGTAACGCGAAGCCGCCTCCTTGCAGGGGGGCCGAGCGCGGCAGATATGGGGGGTGCCACACGAAATAGACGATCAGGAACGCGACGACCGTGGTGACGAGCATCGAGCGCATCAGGTCGAAGGTCTCCTCGTACGACCCGCGCGCGTGGCTCACCCGGTACGGGCCGAGGATCGTCCCCGATACGAGTTGGCCGAGCCCGCAGGCGATCCCGAGGGTCAAGGCGGTGCCGGTGAGCCCGCTCGGGGACACGACGCCGTTCATGACGTCGTAGCGCAGGAACACGCTCGCGACGATCGCCACGATCCAGATCGCGACGTCCGCGAAGGCCCAGAACCACCTCCGGACGCGGGCCTTGCCCACGGGCGACCGCACCTGCACCAATCCTCCCTGGGGTCATGCTCGTTGCGGATCCAGCGTAACGCCGCTCGCGGCGCCACCCGTGACGCCTCACCGTGGCCGGCGAGATCGATTCGCGCGTCAGCGGGAGCCGGCCATCTGCGCGTGGCTCTCGGGTGTGCCCGGCTGGAGCGTTCGGGGTTCGCTAGTCTCGTCCCATGCTTGCCGCCTACGCCGCCAGCCAGTCCATGGGCGATCCGCTGTCCGGCCTGAAGATCGGGGAGGTGGCTGAGCCTGAGCCGCAACCCGGGTGGAGCGTGGTGACGATGAAGGCCGCCACCCTCAACCACCACGACTTGTGGTCGCTGATGGGCGTGGGGCTGCCGGCCGACCGCCTGCCGATGATCCTCGGCTGCGACGGCGCGGGGGTTACCGACGACGGCCGCGAGGTCATCCTTCACGCCGTGGTGGCCTCGCCGGGATGGTCCGGCGACGAGACCCTGGACCCGCGGCGGTCCATTCTGTCGGAGCTGTACCAGGGCACGTTCTCCGAACGGGTCGCGGTGCCCACGGTGAACCTCATCGACAAGCCCGCGGGCATGAGCTGGGAGGTGGCGGCGGCTCTGCCGACGGCGTGGCTCACCGCGTATCGGATGCTTTTCACCCGCGCCGATGTCAGCCCCGGCTCGTTGGTCCTCGTCCAGGGCGCGGGCGGTGGCGTCTCCACAGCGTGCATCCAGTTGGCGGTGGCCGCCGGCCTGCGCGTATGGGTGACCAGCCGCAATGAGGAGAAGCGCCGCCAGGCGCTGGCGCTCGGCGCGGAAGCGGCGTTCGGGTCGGTAGAGCGCTTGCCCGAGAAGGTGGACGCGGTGATGGAGACGGTTGGCGCCGCCACCTGGTCGCACTCCGTGAACGTGTTGCGCCCTGGCGGGACGATCGTGATCTCCGGGGCCACCAGCGGTGACGCGCCTTCCCGGGCGGAGCTGACCAAGATCTTCTTCCGGCAGTTGAGGGTCGTGGGCTCGACGATGGGCAACCGCCATGAGCTGGAGCGCCTCACTCAGCTGGTCGCCCGCCGCGGCATCGACCCGCAGATCGACGAGGTGCTGCCGCTGGCTGAGGCGAGCCGCGGGTTTGAACGCCTGGCCTCCGGCGAGGCGTTCGGCAAGGTGGTGTTGACCGCCTGACGACGGGCTACCCCCGCTGCGACGGGCAACGCGACGACATGGCGGGTCACCGGAGCCCTTTCGAGGAGTCGCGGGTCCTGTCGGGGCGTCGCACGTGCCGTTCCCACGCGTGTCGCTGCGCGCCGCTGTGACCGCTGCGCACCGCCACTGACCTTCCGCCGAAAGGGCACCCATGACAACGATCGACGCGGACCTTTACCACAAGCTCGTCGCCGACCCCGTCGCCGAGTGGCTCGGCATCGACATCACGGAGTTGCATCCGGGATACGCGAAAGCGGTCATGGAGGTCACCTCGCGGCACCTCAACATCGCGGGCACGGCGCATGGCGGCGTGACGATGCTGCTCATCGACGTGGTGCACGCTGCCGTCAGCAACAGCCACGGCACGCTCGCGGTCGCGCAGGAGGTGCACACGGAGTTCCTCAACGGTGGGTTAGAGGGAGATCACCTCGTGTGCGAGGGCACGGAAGTGAACCGTACGAAGCGAGCCGCCGTCTACCGCATCGACGTGACCGCCACGCGGCGACCCGAAGGGCGCCCCGACGCGCTGATCGCCACCGCGCTGGCCCGGGTCTTCCGCATCGGCACGCCGTGGATCCCCGACGCCGAGGGAGACGGTGCTGCCCGGTCCTGACTCGGGGCCCGGTGCGAGCTGCCGGCGGGGGTCTCAGGGGCTCGGCGTCTCCAGCACCTCGCGGATCAGATGGAACGTGGCACGCAGGATCTCGGCTACGTCGCCCAGCTGTTCGGCGCTCGGCGCTGCGGCGTACGCGTGGCCAGAGTGGTCAGACGTTTCGTCGCCGGTCGCCTTGGGCGCGTCCTGACCGTGCGGATCGGACCCGAAGCCGGCGATCAGCGCCAACAGGTGCCGCACCGACTCCTGATCGTGGATCAGCGCTACCACCAGTCGGCCTACCAGCAGCTCGACCGACCCGGTCGCCCCGCCATCGCCGGGAGACGCCGGTCCGCGCCGCTCGTCCCCGTTCTCGCCCATCGGGACGACGGGGTCTGGGGACACCCGGTCCCGCGCCTCGTCCTGCGTGATCAGGATCGCGCGAAGGAGCTCCGGCCCGTCGTGGACACGACGAGGCACCTCGCGCGCGAGTCGCCGCGCGGACTCGGCCAGGCTCGCGTCCAAGGCGTCCAGCTCGTCGCGGCGTGAGTCCAGCTCGAGCGCTCCGGCGGACGTCAGACGGTAGGTCGTCTTACGCCCCTGCTTCGAGTGCTCGACCAAGCCGAGCTCCTGCAGCTTCGCCAGCCGCGGATAGATCGTGCCCGCGCTCGGGCTGTAGAGACCATTGAACCGGGTCTGCAGGTCGCGTATGACCTCGTAGCCATGCATCGGGCCCTGTTCGAGCAGGCGCAGCATGTAGAGGCGAAGCTGTCCGTGGGCAAACACGGTACGCACGGGACCCTCCTTCCCGGCGGACGCGCCGCGGCGTCGAAAACCCGCGGAGAGGACGCATGTCTGCAGACACCGGCACGCTAGATGGCGTGTCGGCACCTCGCAACCGGACAGGGCGGCCGGTGCGATCCTCGTGCGCTTCGGTCAGGTGCGCCGACTCACGGCGCGATGCGCAGCCAGTGTTCCCAGCCGCCGTGCAGCACCAGCCAGGCGAGCAGGCCGTAGCCGGCTTGTCCCGGGTGTCGCTGATCGACCGAAGCGGTCAGCTCGCTCAGCCACTGGTCATGCTCCAGCAGCGGGTAGTAGCAGTCGACGTAGGGAACGCTGCGACGCGCGCACACGTCGGCCTGGGCCTCCACGAGACCCTCCAGGCGACGGTTCGACTCCGGATCCAGAGTGGGCGGTGGACCGACGACGAACGGCGAAATACCCCGGGCCGTCGAGTCGTCCAGCAGGTTGGCCAGGTTCAGCCGGGACCGGGCCGTCGTCAGCTGCTCGTCGAGGTCGCACTGCCCGATGCCGATCACCAGGCGCCGCTCGCGGCGCTCAGCCCAGCGCGGCAGACCCTCCGAACGCCACCGGGTGAGCAGCTCCGCCGAGGATTGGCCGCGGATCCCGAGGTTGTACGCGGTGACGTCGAGATCCGGGTGGCTGGTCCGCGCCACGACACGGCTGACCCACCCGAGCGCCTTCGGGTCGCCGTACCCGGAGATGAACCCGTCGCCGACGAAGACGAGTCCGACATCACGCGGACCGTCCAGGGCCAAGGCCTCCGCGCTGGCGATGAACTCCATGGGAGCGTCGTGTTGGTCGTTCGTCATGCCTGCTTACTCACCCTTTGTTCCGCCTGTCGTCCTGGGACACCCCAGCCGATCATTCGTCGTCGTCCAGACGGGCGAGCCAGGTTGCCAGCCGCTCGATCGACACCTCGAACTCCGGGTTCAGGTCGACGAATGTGCGCAGCTGCTCGGCCAGCCAATCCAGAGTGACCTCCTCCTCGCCGCGTCGGGTCGACAGCTCCTCGATGCCGCGGTCGGTGAAGTACACACCGGCATTGTGCCCCACCCCCGCGCACGGCCGGGCATCGGAGGCAACACGGTTCAGCACCCTGACGTCCGCCGGCCAGCGGGTGAGCGCCGGTCAGCGGTCGAACGCCCTCGCTAGGAGGTCGTCGCGCTCGACGTCATGCTGCCGGTGCGAACCCGTGGACGGTGAGGCCGACGCCGGACGGGACACCACCCGCAACGGGCGGGTCTCGCCCTGCTCGGCGAGCTGCGACGGCAGGTTCATCATCATGAACGGCCAGGCGCCCTGGTTCTCGGGTTCGTCCTGCACCCAGACGAGCTCGGCGTGCGGGTATCCATTCAGCTCCCGTGCGATCTCGGCAGCCGGGATCGGATAGAGCTGCTCCACCCGCACGATCGCCGTCGCGGTGTCGTTGCGGTTCACCCGCTCGGTCTCCAGGTCGTAGACGACCCGCGACGAGGCGAGCAACACCCGGTCCACCTGGGTGCCGGGCGGCTGTGCCTGGTCGGCCAGCACCGGCTGGAAGGTGCCGGTCGTGAAGTCCCGCACCGAGCTCTGCGCGGCCTTCAGGCGCAGCAGCTGCTTGGGGGTAAACACGATGAGCGGCTTGCGCGGCCGTGCGTACGCCTGGCGGCGCAGGAGGTGGAAGTGGCTGGCCGGCGTCGAAGGGTAGGCCACCGTCATGTTGTTCTGCGCGCACAGCTGCAGGTACCGCTCGATCCGAGCCGAGGAGTGGTCAGGACCTTGACCCTCGTAGCCGTGCGGGAGAAGTAGCACGACGGAGCTTCGCTGGTTCCACTTCTGCTCGCTGGAGCTGATGAACTCGTCGATGATCGTCTGAGCCCCGTCGGCGAAGTCGCCGAATTGCGCCTCCCAGCAGACCAGCGCGTCCGGGCGCTCCACCGAGTAGCCGTACTCGAAGCCCATCCCGGCGTACTCGGACAGCAGCGAGTCGTAGACCCAGAATCGGGCCTGTCCGCTGCCCAGGTAGAGCAGCGGTGTCCACTCCTCGGCGGTCACCTTGTCGATGAGCACCGCGTGACGCTGCACGAACGTGCCGCGTCGGGAGTCCTGACCCGCCAGCCGCACCGGAGTGCCCTCGGCGAGCAGCGACCCGAACGCAAGCAGTTCGCCCATGCTCCAGTCGATCCCGCCGTCACGGGTCATCTGCGTACGCTTCTCCAGCATCGGCTTGAGCTTCTTGTGCACCGTGAACCGTGGCGGGATCGCGGTCCACAGATCCCCGAGCCGCTCCATCAGGCTCGGTTCGATCGCGGTCGGGCGCGACCGAGGCTGCTGCGCCTCGTCGGCCACCTGCGCCTCAGGCCGCTCCAGGCCGTCGATGATCGTCGAGTTGTCGACGTGGCTCGCGGTCTTCCACTGCGCGTCCTTGGTCTCGAGGAAGACCTGCTCCAGGCGGCCCTGGTAGTCCTGTAGCGCGGCCTGCGCGTCCTCCACCGTGATGTCTCCGCGTCCGACCAGGGCCTCGGTGTAGAGCTTGCGGACGCTGCGCTTGGCCTCGATCAGCTTGTACATCAGCGGCTGCGTCATCGACGGGTCGTCGCCTTCGTTATGGCCGCGACGGCGGTAGCAGATCATGTCGATCACGACGTCGCGGTGGAACTCCTGGCGGTACTCGTACGCGAGCTCCGCGACCCGCACGCACGCCTCGGGGTCGTCGCCGTTGACGTGGAAGATCGGGGCCTGGATACCGCGTGCGACGTCGGTGCAGTAGACCGAACTGCGCGAGCTGCTCGGCGCGGTCGTGAAGCCGACCTGATTGTTGACGACCACGTGGATCGTGCCGCCGGTGCGGTAGCCGCGCAGTTGGCTCAGCTGCAGGGTCTCCAGCACGACGCCCTGGCCGGCGAAGGCGGCGTCGCCGTGCATCAGGATCGGCAGGACCGTGAACGCCTCGCCGTGCAAGTCGAGCCGGTCCTGCTTGGCCCGGACGATGCCCTCCAGCACCGGGTTGACCGCC
>JBDTWM010000011.1:0-41136 GCA_040006675.1 Dermatophilaceae bacterium
GCTCATGTCGAACGTTCGCGCTCGTCAGACTCCCCCGCGCCGGACCACACCCACCTCACCTGCCGCACCTGCCCTTCCTCGTCGCTCATGTCGAACGTTCGCGCTCGTCAGACTCCCCCGCGCCGGACCACACCCACCGCACCTGCCGCACCCGCCCTTCCTCGTCGCTCATGTCACACCTGGACTGACGTCACCGGTAGGGAGGAGTCCCCGGGAAGGCCGAGGTCGGAGGGCTCTCGACCTCGCGCGACCATCAGCGCGCCCAAGGCCGCGATCATCGCGCCGTTGTCGGTACACAGGCCCGGCCGCGGCACCCGCAGCCGGATCCCGGCGTCCTCACAGCGCGATTGCGCCATCGCGCGCAACCGGGTGTTCGCGGCGACGCCGCCGCCGATCAACAGATCATCGATACCCTGTTCCCGACAGGCAAGAATCGCTTTGCGCGTGAGAACGTCGGTGACCGCCTCCTGGAAACTCGCCGCCACATGGGCCACGGGCACGTCCTCGCCGTTCGCGAGCCGCGCCTCGACCCAACGCGCGACCGCCGTCTTGAGTCCCGAGAAGCTGAAGTCGAACCGGTGCCGGTCCATGTCCCGCCGGGAGGTCAGTCCGCGCGGAAAGGCGACGTAGGCGACCTCACCGGGTCCCCGTGCCGGGTCGACGCCAGGCACCCCCTCGACCCCTCGAGCGGCCTTGTCGATCCAGGGACCACCGGGGAACGGCAGGCCGATCAGCCGCGCGACCTTGTCGAACGCCTCCCCCGCCGCGTCGTCGATGGTGGACCCTAGCGCGGTGACCTCGCGGGTCACATCCGGTATCAGCAACAGCGATGAGTGCCCGCCGGATACCAGCAGCGCCACCGTCGGCTCCGGCAGGGGGCCGTGCTCCACCACGTCCACCGCGACATGGCCGGCCAGGTGGTTGACCCCGTAGATGGGTGTGCCCAGCGCCACGGCCAGCGCCTTCGCAGCGGCGACCCCGACAAGCAAGGCCCCCGCCAGCCCCGGCCCGGCCGTGACGGCTATCGCGTCCAGGTCGCTCAGGCGTACCCCAGCCTGCGCGCAGGCCCGCTCCAGCGTCGGGACCATCGCCTCCAGGTGCGCACGGCTCGCGACTTCGGGGACCACGCCGCCGAAACGCGCGTGCTCCGCGACGCTGCTCGCGACGGCGTCCACCAGGAGCGTCTCTCCACGGACGATCCCGATCCCCGTCTCGTCGCAGCTCGTCTCGATGCCGAGCACGAGCGGGCCGTCTTCGCTGCGGCCTCGCCGCGACCCGGCAGGGTTCAGGGAGACGCCGAGCGGGCGGTGGGGCGCCCCGGTCATCGCGCCTGCCCCTCGCGGCTCGGGGCGGTCTCACCGTGATCCTCAGGGGCACGGAGTAGCTTGCGCATCACGATGGCATCCACGTCGTCGGGCTGGTAGTAGCGAGGCCTGCGGGACACCTCCACGAAGCCGTGCCGCCCGTACACCCCGAGCGCCGCGCCGTTGTCCGCCCGCACCTCCAACAGCAGCGCCGACGCGCCATCCTGGCGCGCCTCGTCGATCAACCGCGCCAGCAGCAGGTCGCCGACGCCACGGCCTCGGGCCTCGGGAGCGGTAGCGATCGTCATCACGTCGGCGCTGACCCCGCCGAGGTCGCAGCCCGCGTACCCCACGATGGCCGGGGCACTCCCCTCCGGGCCAGTCCCGGCCTCCTCGGCCACCACGTAGTACCGGCGCGGCCGGCGCGCCAGCTCCGCCCACCAGGTCCGCTCGCCCCAAGCGTCCGCACCGAACAGCTCCTCGTCCAGACGTGCCAGCGCCGGCACGTCGGCGCCATGCGCTTCACGCAGCGCCACCGCGCCAGCAAGGCGGCCCGTCACGACGTACGCCGTGTGACCAGGGCCGCGGCGGGGCGCGCGTCGGGTCGGCGCAGGTACCGCGGCGTAGGGTCCGCCAGGGACTCGCCACGCGCCAGGCGTCGCGCCGCCAGGTCGGCGAGCGCCCCCGCGTCCACGTCCAAGATCGGTCCTGCCGCGGGTGACCAGGCCGTCAACGCCTCCGGGTAGAGCAGGGCGCCGCGCCCCACGGACGGCAGCGCACGCACCTCACTCGGCAGGTCGGCCGCGCGCCCGACGCTTGGGCCGTCCAGCCGTTCGGGCTCCTCGCGGCTCACCTCGTAGGTCGCCCAATAGACCTCCTTGCGGCGCGCGTCGGTGGCGACGAGCAGCCGCTGCCCCGGCGGTCGGTCCCCGAAGGGCCGCCGCTGCCGACCGTCCCACAGCGACCGCCAGGCGAGCGCGTCGAGGCTGCCCAGCCCGTACGCGGGCACACCACGCGCCCAGGCGAACACGCAAGCCGTCACCAGCCCCACCCGTAGTCCCGTGAACGGCCCAGGGCCCTCCCCCGCGACCACCGCCGTCACGTCGTCTGGCCCGACGCGTGCCTGCTCCAGCACCGAACGCACCATGGGCGCCAGCCTCTCGCCGTGCGCTCGGGGGGCGACCTCCGACGCGGCCGCCACGACGGCGGTGCCGTTGTGCAGGGCCACCGTGATCGCGCTGGTCGACGTGTCGATCGCGAGAAGGAGCACGAAGCCAGGCTAGACGAGCCCTTCCGTCTTCTCGCTCGCGCGGTCGGTCCAGCGGGGCCCGTGCCCACGCAGGGTGACGGTACGGGGATCCGGCGCGTCACCCTCGTCGGAGGTGACCGCGACCACCGTGAAGCCTTCGGCGCGGACCAGCTCGACCTCCAGGTAGCTGTCCGACAGCTCCTCGGCCACTCCTCGGCCCCACTCGACGACCACGACGGCCTCGTCCAAGCTGTTCACCAGGTCCAGGTCATCCAGCTCCACGACCCCGGCCAGCCGGTACGCGTCCACGTGCACCAACGCGGGGCCGCCCACCAGCGACGGGTGCTCCCGAGCGATCACGAACGTGGGGGACGTGATCGGTCCGCGCACCCGAAGACCCTCCCCCAGGCCCTGCGTGAGTGTCGTCTTGCCCGCCCCAAGTTCGCCGGTCAGCAGCACCACATCGCCGGACCGCAGCAGCCCCGCGCACTCCCGTCCCCAGGCGCGCGTGTCATCCGCCGCCGCGAGCAGCACCGGGCCCGCCAAGACCACCGCATCGCTCATCGGTGCCGACGCTCCGCCTTCCGGCGAGCCCTGCGGAGGCGCTGCCGCGCGGCCAGATCCTTGTACCGCACTGTGACCGAGCTCGTCGACGGCGTCGTCACGAGGCCCGCGCGGCGAGCCCGAGTCACTAAGGACAGGAGCTGCTCGTTGAGCACCTCCGGGTGTTCCAGCATGATCACGTGCCCGGCGTCTTCCACGAGGACGTGCTCCGAACCGGGCAGCAGCCGGACGATCTCGTCGCTGTGCCCCGGCGGGGTCAGCTTGTCGAGCGTGCCGTTGATGACCAGAGTCTCGATGCCCTTGAATGTCGCCAGCGCCTCGCGCTTGTCGTGCCGGTCGAAGTTCGGCATGAACGCGCTGATGACCTCCATCCGGGTGCTGAAGATCATGTCGGTGGTCAGCTCGGCGATGCTCATCGGCACCGGGGAGCCGAACGACCCCCAGTCGACGATGAAATTCATGACGTCTTTGCCGGCCTTCACCGTGCCGTCCACGAAGCCCTGCAGCCGCGCCAGCCGGCCAGCCGCCGCTGGGCCGAACGCGTGCACGGCCTTGCCTGCCGCGGCGCCCAGCCCGTACGAGACACTTGACAGCCCACCCGTACTCGTCGAGACGAACGCCGCCCCGATCACCCGGTGACGCACGAGATCCGCGTGGTCCAGACCGAGGGCCATCATCGTCATGCCGCCCATCGAATGGCCCACCAGGACCAGCGGGCCCGTGGGCGCCACCGCGTCGATGACCGCCTTGAGGTCTCGGCCGAGCTGTTCGATCTGGTAACTGTCCGGCTCGCCGGCCCCCGACTTGCCGTGACCCCGTTGATCCCACAGCACCACGCGGTAACCCGCGTCCCGCAGCGCCCGCCGCTGGAACACCCAGCAGTGCAGGGACAGGCAGTACCCGTGGCTGAAAACGATCGTCGGCGGATCCCCCCGGTCGCCTTCCACGCCCACCGCCGCCAACGGCCCCCGCGGGTCGTCGACCTCGACGTGCAGGCGCACCCCGTCGCTGGCGATCACCGCCGACTCGTGGTCGGGGACATCAAGGTAGGCATTATGCCGACCCGTCCCCTGCACCTCGTCGAGGGCCAGCGCCAGGCGACGCTCACGACTCAGCCGGTCGGCCGCGATCCCCGCAGCGGCCGTGATGCCAGCCGCCGCCAAACCCAACCCCAGCCCCGTCAAACTGCGCACCGCGCCCACCCCGAAACGTAGCGGGTGCTCGCTCATCTGCCCTCCTGACGACCGGTTTCGACGCTGGCCCCGCCCGGCCTACCCGTTGGTCACTCGCTTAGTGTCCCCCGGAAATGGCCTTCACGGCGAGCCAACACCGTACTGAGGACGTCCCCCAAGGACTGGGTGACCGCGAGCGCCCGGACCGGCCCGCCGCGCGACGCCTCTTGGCCGGCCAAGCCGTGCACAAGTGCCGCCAGCGACCCCGCGTCGAGCGGATCCAGTCCCGCGGCGAGGAGGGTGCCTGCGATCCCTGCCAGCACGTCGCCCGACCCCGCCGTCGCCATCCACGCCGGAGCGTCCGCCTGGGCGCGCACCGGCAGGCCGCTGCCGGGCGGAGGCACCACGTAGGTCCGGTGGCCTTTCAGCAGCACCGTCGCGTGCAGCTTGTCCGCGGCCGAGCGCGCCGAACGTACAGGGTCTGCGGCCACCTCTTCTCGCGAGACCACCCGGCCCGACAGCCGCGTGAGCAGCCGCGCCAGCTCTCCGGCGTGCGGGGTGAGCAGCGTGCGCGCCCCGGCTCCCGGCCGTGGGCCGTCCAGCAGGTCCAGTCCGCCCGCGTCGACCACCGCCGGCAGGCCCGACGCGAGCACTTCCCGCGCGGCCGCCACCTGCGCGACGTCCGGGCCCGCGCCCTTCGGGGACGGATCCAGGCCCGGCCCGACAACCCATGCCTGCACTCGCTGCGTGCCCGTCGGCGGCCCGAGGACCACTTCGGGCACCCGTCCGCACACCAGGAACGTCGGCGTCGGCGGTCCGACGTAGCGCACCATCCCTGCCCCCGCGGACACCGCCGCGCTCACGCACAAAGCCGCCGCGCCCGGATACTTCTCCCCGCCCGCGACCACGCCGAGTACACCCCGGCTGTATTTGTCGTCGTCGCGCCCCGGCACCGGCCACAGCCGCGCCACGTCGTCGTGCACCAGCCGCTCCACCGCTGGCGACGTGGTCATCTCCAGCCCGATGTCGACCACCGTCAACAGGCCACACCGGTCCGCTGTGGCCAACAGGTGCGCGCCCTTGCACACGCCGAACGTCACCGTCTCGTCCGCCCATACCCCCGGCGAGTCCGGCTGCTCACCTTCGGGATCCGCGCCGCTCGGGAGGTCAACGGCGATGATGTACGCCTCCGGTCGCACCGCCTCGAGGAATGGAGCGACGACGACCCCGGCCCCCTTGGCCCAGCCCGGCCGGCCGCCGATCCCTGTCAGCCCGTCCATCAGGAGATCCGCACCGCGGGCGACCTCCAGGATCTCCTCGCTCGGCGACGTGCCCCACGCCGCCTCCAGCACCCGCACTCCGTACATGCGGGCCGCCTCCAACCCCCCGGGATGCACCCCTCGGTCGGAGACCAGCACCGCCACCACGTCGTCGGACTCCCGACGGCGGGCCAGGCGGCTGAGCGCATACAGAGTGTCGCCCCCGTTGCCGCCGGACCCGACCAAGCCGACCACGCAGGCCCGTCGCCGACCCGTGAGGCGCGCCCGCGCCACCGCCGCCAGCCCGCGCGCCGCCCGCTGCATCAACTCGCCGTCGGGCAGCTGCGCCATCGCCGCCTGCTCAGCAGCCCGGACGTCCGGCACCGACCATGCCTGCAGGGTCATGCCCGTTCCCCTTCGCCGGTCAGCCCACCGACGGACGCCCTTCCGCGACCACCATGGCCAGCGCGACGCCGCCGTCGTGAGACAGGGACACGTGCCAGGTCGTCACCCCGGCCTGCGCGGCCCGTGCGGCCACACTACCGCTGACGTGCAGCGACGGGGCGCCGCTCGGCAGGAGTTCCACCCAGACGTCCTGCCAGCTCAGATCCCCCGGCGCACCCAGGACCTTCGCGACCGCTTCCTTCACGGCGAACCGCGCCGCCAACGACTCCGCCGGAAGGCCCCGCTCCTCAGCCGTGAACAGCCGTTCCACCAGCCTCGGCGTCGACTCCATGAGCCGCTCGACGCGGGCGACCTCGCAGACGTCTACCCCGATCCCGACGATCACGGCACGGGCCTCCACACTTCGTCACTCGACGGTCACGCTCTTGGCGAGGTTGCGCGGTTGGTCCACGTCCAGGCCCTTCGCCGTGGCCAGCTCGCACGCGAACACCTGCAGGGGCACGATCGTCAGCAGCGGCGCCAACAGCGGGCTGGTTGCCGGCACGCGGATGACCTCGTCCGCGAAGGGCAGCACCGCGTCGTCGCCCTCCTCCGCGATCACCAACGTCCGCGCCCCTCGAGCGCGGATCTCCTGGATGTTGGACACCACCTTGTCGTGCAGGCTGTACGGAGTGTCCGGCGGGGGCACCACGATGAACACCGGCTGACCCGGCTCGATCAGCGCGATCGGTCCGTGCTTCAACTCACCGGCCGCGAAACCCTCCGCGTGGATGTAGGCGATCTCCTTGAGCTTGAGCGCTCCCTCCAGGGCGATCGGGTAGCCCACGTGCCGCCCCAGGAACAGCACGGAGCGGGTGTCTGCCATGAAGCGCGCGATCTCCCGCACGCGGTCCATCCCGCCCAGCAGCGTCTGCACCTTGGCGGGGATCTCGTTCAGCTCGGCCATCACCGCGCGGGCCCTGTCGCCGTCGCCGCGCAGCTGCGCCAGATACAGCCCGAACAGGTAACAGGCCGCGATCTGCGCCGTGAACGCCTTCGTCGAGGCCACCGCGATCTCCGGACCCGCGTGCGTGTACAGCGCAGCGTCGGACTCGCGCGGGATCGTCGCGCCGTGCGTATTGCAGATCGACAGCGTCAACGCGCCGAGCTCCCGGGCGTGCTTGACCGCCATCAGCGTGTCCATCGTCTCCCCGGATTGCGAGATGGACATCACGAGCGTGTCCGCGCCGATCACCGGGTCGCGATAGCGGAATTCGTGCGCCAGCTCCACCTCGCACGGGATCCGGGTCCAGTGCTCGATGGCGTATTTCGCGGTCAGGCCCGCGTAGAACGCCGTGCCGCACGCCACGATCACGATCTTGTCGACCGCGCGCAGGCGCGCCGTCGGGATGCGCATCTCATCGAGCACCAGCGCGCCCGAGGAATCCGTCCGACCCAGCAGCGTGTCCGCGATCGCGCGCGGCTGCTCCAGGATCTCCTTGACCATGAAGGAGCTGTGGCCGCCCTTCTCGGCCTGCTCGGCGTCCCAGGTCACCTCGAACCGCTTGCCGTTCGCGGGCGCGCCGTCGAATCCGATGACCGTCACGTCGTCGGCCGTGATCGTCACGATCTGGTCCTGGTCGACCTCCATCGCGTGCTTGGTGTGCCCGATGAACGCGGCCACGTCCGAGCCCAGGAAGTTCTCACCCGCGCCGAGGCCGACGACCAGGGGGGAATTGCGGCGGGCCGCGACCACGACGCCCGGGGTGTCCGCGTGGACCGCGAGCAGGGTGAACGCCCCTTCCAGCCGGTTCACGGCCGTCCGCATGGCCTCGGTGAGGTCCTGGGAGTCGGCGTAGGCGCGGGCGACGAGCTGCGCGGCCACCTCCGTGTCGGTTTCGGAGCGGAAGGTGGCCCCCTGCGCGAGAAGCTCCTCCCGCAGGCCGTGGAAGTTCTCGATGATGCCGTTGTGGATCAGCGCCAGCTTGTCGTCGCCGCCACCGAGGTGCGGGTGGGCGTTCGCGTCCGTGGGTCCCCCGTGGGTCGCCCATCGCGTGTGCCCGATCCCCGTGCTGGCCTCCGGGAGCGGGTGCGCCTCCAATTCGGCGCGCAAGTTCGCGAGTTTGCCGGCCTTCTTGGCCCAGGCGATATCGCCCGCGCACACCAGCGCGACGCCGGCCGAGTCATACCCCCGGTATTCGAGACGGGCGAGTCCCTCCATGATCACATCAAGCGCCCGCCCGCTCGTCGGCCGCCCCACATACCCCACGATTCCGCACACCATTGGAGTTTATCGGAGGTGACGAGACCGCCTGACCGCCCCGCCGCCGGGCGCGCCGCGGTTCGCGACCACCGGTCGCACGACCTTGCGCGCGACCGGGCTCACGGGGCCGCGCCCAGCGAGGGTGATCCATCGTGTCGTAGGGGAGAATGCGCACGTGTCTCATTCCCCGGAGCCGACGCCGTCCCCGTACGTGGAACTGCACCGGTCGGCCTGGGCGCGCCTGCGCGAGACCCACCCGCTGTCCCTGACGGACGCCGACGTCGCCCGCGTCGCCGGCATCGGTGAGCAGATCGACATGCGGGAGGTCGAAGACGTCTACCTCCCGCTGTCGCGGCTCCTCGCGTTCTACATCGAGGCCATCGAGGGCCTGCACAACGTGACCTCACACTTCCTCGGCGAGATGCCCGCCAAGACCCCGTTCATCATCGGGGTGGCCGGGTCGGTCGCGGTCGGCAAGTCCACGACCGCGCGTTTGCTGCGCGAGATGCTGCTGCACTGGCCGAGCACGCCGCACGTCGAGCTCGTCACCACCGACGGCTTCCTGTACGCGAATCACGAGCTGGAGCGTCGGGGCATCCTGGACCGCAAGGGCTTCCCCGAAAGCTACAACCAGCGCGCGCTGTTGCGGTTCGTCTCCGAGGTGAAGGCCGGAGTCGAGGTCGTGTCGGTTCCCGTCTACAGCCATCACGTGTACGACATCGTGCCCGGCGAGACCTTCGAGATCAGCCGACCCGACGTGCTGATCGTCGAGGGTCTCAACGTGCTGCAGAGCCCGCGGCTGCGCCACGACGGGCGGTACGGGTTGGCGGTGGCCGACTTCTTCGATTTCTCGGTCTACGTGGACGCCCGCATCAAGGACATCCGCAACTGGTACATCGAGCGATTCCTCGCCTTGCGCGCGACGGCGTTCGCTGACCCGGCGTCGTACTTCCACCGGTACGCGTCCCTGTCGGACTCCGAGGCGGTGGCGATGGCGTCCTCCATCTGGGAGGCGATCAACGAGCCCAACCTGCGCGAGAACGTGCTGGTGACGCGTGGCCGCGCGAACCTGGTGCTGACGAAGGGCGCCGATCACAGCGTGCGCCACGTCCGCCTGCGCAAGCTATAGCCGCGTCGGCCGATGCCAAGAGCCGCGTGGTGTGCATCTCGGATTACTTCGGCTCGCCCTGCAACGCGCTGCACTTCCACCGCGGCAACAACTGGTGCTGATCGGCCTGGTCCCCAAGGCACGGCGCGGAGCTGCTGGCGCACCCTTGACGCCTCAAGAACGCGTGGAACGAGGGTTCGCCTCAGGAGACGGGCCGGTGCCGGACGCGTCCAGCGGGTCGGTCGGGGGGCGAGCCCCCCCGGCCGTGCTCTGGCCTGCCGATGTGATCGGATCCAGGTCGTGCAGGACCGACTGCGGAGCCGGCCCGACCGCCCACGGCTGCGGTCCGAGCAGGCCGCCTGCACGCCCGTCGCCACGCTGCGCCGTGGCCGGCCGCAGGACGCCCTGCATGCTCCACACGAGAAGGGCCAGGCCCGAGACGATGATCGAGGGGCTCGCGCTGGAGACGGAGGCGTCGATCATCGAGTACAGGCATAGGAAGAGGGAGACATACACAACGGCTCGGAACGTCCGCCTGCTGAGGCGCACCGCGCCCAGCAGCACGCCGCCCCACAACATGTACCAGGGGTGGATGACCGGCCCGCAGAGGCAGAAGCCGATGAACGCCAGCGCCGAGGCGTACACGGGCCGGTGTGGAGCCAACCGAAGCGTCAACCATGCCGCCAATGCCAGGAAGCACAGCAGCCCGATGCTCTGCATGAGCGCGACGGGCACGAGTTGCCACGCCTTGGGCATGCCGAGGAGGTACATGATCCCCTCGGCGATGCTGCCGATCAGCGTCGGCGGCGACAGCAGCGAGCGGATCGAGGCCGGCACCGTCAGGTTGGGGATCCAGCCCCAGCCCAACCCCGTGGCGAGCGTGAGGAGCTCGAACGTGACGAGCCACACCGCGCTCCCCCGCAGCAGGCCCCACAGATGCGACCGCGTCGTGACCTCGCCTCGCCGGTGCCGGATCGCCAGGACCACCACCCCGATGATCGCCATGACGGCGGTCTGCTTGAACCCACCCGCGATTGCCAGCGTCGCACAGCCGAGGACGAGGTGCCCGTGCGTGGCCAGCAGGAGCGCGCAGACCGTGAGCGCGATCATCATCGCGTCGTTGTGGGACCCGCCGACGATGTGCAGGATCACCAGCGGGTTGAGGACGCCCAGCCACACCGCCTGCTGCCGGCTCACTCCGACGCGCTCTGCAAGGCGGGGCAACGCGTACGCGATGAGGGCCATCGACACGAGTGCGGGCAGGCGCATCGCCACCGCGGCGGCGTACGCGTTGTCGCCGGTCAACCACACGACGAAGTGCTGCATCTGCAGGGCGGCGGGTCCGTACGGCGCCGCCGTGTACAGCCACAGCTGATCCACCTGATCTGCGTACGGGCCGGGAACCGCGATCGGCCCCGTCTGGTACGGATCCATCCCGCGCGCCACCACCAGCCCCTGGGCGGCGTAGCTATATGCGTCGCGACTGAACAGCGGAGGGCACAGAAGCATTGGCACGGCCCAGATCGCCCACGATGCCGCGGGAGACGTCCGGGCGCCCGCCACCGGACGCATCCGCAGCCACGTGTCAAGCAACAGGATCACTCCCAGAGACAGCACGACCGCAGCGGCGAACCGCCCCACCCCGTCCTGCAGCCAGCCCAGGCGCAGGCTGTCGACGATCGGCGCGTCGGGGGGCAGGAACGCGGGGGTCATAGAACCGGCCGCGATGAGGCACGTCCCCACCAAGCCGCGCCGCACGAGGGGTTGCTCGGCTGCGTCACGCAGCTCCTGCCATACCCCCCGCACCGCGCCAGACAACCTGTTCGAGCGCGACGCGGACGTCCGCGGCAGGATCTCCCTCACGCCGGTCACGAGCGTGTCCCCCGGTCCTCGACCGCGAGGAATCCTCGCCCACCGCGCGAGCGCGGCGTCCCCGTCACTGTCGGCTCCCTACGTTCGTGTGCCACGGCCTCGTCCGTACGAGGCGGCGGCCGCCATGTCACCTCTCGACCACCCGCCCACGTGTCAGGTGCCGTAGCGCCGCTCCCGGTCGGCGAACGACCGAAGGGCCCGCAAGTAGTCGACTCGCCGGAAGTCCGGCCAGTACGCCTCGCAGAAATAGAACTCGCTCTGCGTACTCTGCCAGAGCAGGAAGCCTCCGATCCGCTGCTCTCCGGAAGTGCGGATGACCAGGTCAGGGTCGGGTTGGCCTTTAGTGTACAGGTGGCTCGCGATGTCGTCGGCGTCCAGCGTCTCGGCGACTTCGGCGAGCGTGCGCCCCGCCGCGGCAGCGTCACGCAGCAGCCACCTGACCGCGTCCGTGATCTCCCGGCGCCCCCCGTATGCCACCGCCACGTTGACCACCATCCCCTCGACGTCGGCGGTCGTGGCCGCGCACGCGTCGAGACGCTCCGCGGTCTGTTGAGGCAGCACCCCGCGGGCGCCCACCACGTTGACGCGCCAGCGCCCGGCCACCGCGAGGTCGGCGACGACGTTCTCGATGATCATGAGCAGCGGGCGCAGCTCCTCCTCGGGTCGTGACAGGTTGTCCGTCGACAGGAGCCACAGGGTCACCACTTCGACGCCCGCCTCCTCGCTCCAGCCGAGGAGCGGCACGATATTGTCAGCGCCGGCCTGGTGCCCGTGGGAGGTGTCCTCACCCTTCGCGCGGGCCCACCGGCGGTTGCCGTCGAGCATGACACCGACGTGGCGGGGCATCCTCTCCGGACGCAGACCGGAGGCCAGATGGCGCTCGTATGCGCTGTACAGCAGGTGCCTCAGGCCCACGTGTCCTCCCGCCCGACCGCGCCAGCGCACCGCCGAGGCGCCCGGACGCCCCGGGTCTCATCGCGGCACCACCACGCTACCGGTCAGCACCGTCAGCGAGGCTCAGCCGCGCGTCAAGTGCGACCGATCCGTGTCGTCCAGGGACTCGTGGTTCGGGGGGCGCTGGTGCGTGCCCGGGTCGACGGGCGTCTCGCCCGACCGGGACGGCTGACGTGCGTCGTCCTGCCCCGACTCGCTGGCCTGCCGCTCCTGCTCCAACTCCTCGCGGTACTTCACGCTGCGCAGGCGACTGTTCATGTTGCGCATCAACAGCCATAACGCGCACGCCAAGACGAAGAACGCCAGAAAACCGCCGATGCCCCCCGACGCGGCCTGGCTACCAGAATTCATACTCGCTCCTTCCCCTCGTCGAACTCACTCCGACAGGTCAGACGGGCCGGCGTCGAGCAAACCCGTCGGTTGTCTCCGATCACTGCGCCTCCTTGACGACGTCGTATGAAGGCGGGGTGCGCTGACGCGTCGTGTGGACGGCCAGCTCGTCGGCGGCCACCGGGTCGCCGAGCCCCGCGAACAGGTCGTCCTCCCCTGGCACGATCGGCACGTAGCTGATCGCCGCCTCGAAGTCCTCGAACGGCCAGACCTGCCGCTCGACTTCCGGCGGGACGGCGAACCACCACCCGTCGGGGTCGACCTGTGTGGCGTGCGCCCGCAGCGCCTGGTCGCGCTGCCCGAAGAAGTCGGCGCACGGCACCTGGGTCGTCGCGAACCGTTCGGGGAACTGCGAGCGTCGCTCCAGCCACACATCGAAGGGAGACTCGATCCCCCGGTCCAACAGTCCCTGATGCAGGGCGCGGAGCCGCCCGTGGGCGATGGTCTGGTTGTAGTAGAGCTTCAGCGGCTGCCAGGCCGGGCCTGCGTGGGGGAAGCGCGCCGCGTCCCCCGCGGCCCGGAACGCCTCGACGCTCACCTTGTGCGTCATGACGTGGTCCGGATGCGGGTAGCCGCCGAGCTCGTCGTACGTGGTCACCACATGTGGGCGGAACGACCGGATCACCCTCACCAGCGCCTCCGCGGTGACCTCCAAAGGCTCTTGCGCAAAACAACCGTGGGGCAGCGGCGGCAGCGGATCGCCCTCCGGCAGCCCCGAGTCGACGAACCCCAGCCAGACGTGCTCGACGCCGAGCGCCCGCGCGGCCGTGGCCATCTCGTGGCGGCGGTACTCCGGCAGGTCGCGCAGTAGGTCCACGTCGTCCTTGAGCCGGGGGTTGAGGATGTCTCCTCGCTCACCTCCCGTACAAGACACGACCAAGACCCGGGCGCGCTCGGAGACATAGCGCGCAGAGGTGGCCGCTCCCTTGCTGGACTCGTCGTCCGGGTGGGCATGCACCGCGAGCAGACGCCATTGCGTGAGCGCGCCCTCGGGCGTGTCGCCCCCGCCCGCGGCGCCCAGCATGGACGGCTCCGCCGGAGCGCCTGCTGGGGCGATCGCCGTCGACCGGGCGACCTGCGGCGTACCTGCCTGATGACTCACGCGCGCCCTCTCGTCTCGTCGGGACCCCACGTCGAGCATACGGCCTGGTCGACCGGTCGTCGCGGACAGGCGACCGGTGGGCGTGTGACGTGACCGGTCGGCCTCGTCCGGCTGATCGTTCGGGTCGCGGCCGTGAGCGTGGATTCCCGGACGAGGCAAGGCGATCCCCCGCGTCGAGGGCATGACGGGGCACGAGAGGACGGGCGAGCAGCGCGCGGGACTAGGGTGGGCAGCGTGAGACTTCCCCGTCCGGCACCCGGTCGGGCCCCCATCTGGATCGTCGCGACGCTGGGTCTGGTGATCCTCACGGCCGGAGCGATGTGGTGGGGCCTCGCCGCCACCGTCGACAAGCCGAACTGGATCGAGGTGGCCTGGAACGTCAAGGACGACCGGACCATCGACGTCACGTATCAGGTCAGCAAACCTCAGGGCATGACCGTGCGCTGCACGATCGAGGCGCAGGCCGAGGACCATTCCGTGGCCGGCGTCGCCGACGTGCTCATCGGACCCCAAGAGGCCCGGGAGACGCGACACACCACCACCCTGCGCACGACGGTGCGGGCCGTCCGCGGCGGCATCAAGACGTGTCGCGAAGTCACGCCGGAGTGATTCGGGCGAGGATCGGCTGTCCCACGACCTGACGTTCGCACCAATCACCCGTACAATCGGTGACTTACGACCCGCCTGGTCTGACCAGCGGGCGCACGGATGTCAGGTCCGCTGCGGGCCCTCCCCGTCGCCGCGGTCCTTCTTCCGTGTCGACTGGTCGGCAACATTCCCATGTTTGGCAACGTTCCTCGGACGGCCGCACGGCATGGGGCCGTCCTCGTCGTCCCAGTCCTGTCGACTGCCACACCGCTCGCGCCGAGGTCCGGCGTGAGAGTCACGCAACAAGGAGCATCATCGTGTCCGACATCACGACGCCGTCGGCGAGCTACCTCACCCAGGAGGCACACGACCGGCTGACCGCCGAGCTGGAGCACCTGAAGGGGCCGGGCCGCGTCGAGATCTCCCGACGAATCGAGGCAGCCCGGGAGGAGGGAGACCTGCGGGAGAACGGCGGCTACCACGCGGCCAAGGAGGAGCAGGGCAAGATGGAGGCCCGCCTACGCCAGTTGCAGCAGCTCCTGGAGCACGCGATCGTCGGCGAGACCCCTCCCGACGACGGCGTCGTGGAGCCCGGCATGGTCGTGACCGTCGACCTGTTCGGCGACACGATGACGTTCCTGCTCGGCAGCAGGGAGATCGCCGGGCACGACCTGGAGGTCTACTCGGAGAAGTCCCCGATCGGCGAGGCGCTGATGGGCAAGAAGACCGGCGAGAGCGCGACCTATAGGGCGCCGAACGGCAAGAACATCACGGTCAAGATCCTCGCGGCGAAGCCACACCACGGCTGACCGGATCTTCGCCTCGAAAGGCGGCACCCGCGTCGCCGTGTGCCGCCTTTCGTCCGCTCGGGATCGGCCCTTCGGGGTGGTTCAGGTCAGCTCCGGCGGCCGATCGTCGCGCGCGAGGACGTACGGGAGCGTGGCGTGGATGATCGGACCGATGGCGAGCGCGTAGAGCAGCGTCCCCACCCCGAGGTTCCCGCCGAGGGCGAAGCCCACGATCACCACGGTGACCTCGATGCTCGTACGGACGAGCCGCACGGAGCGACCGGTGATGCGGACCAGCGCGGTCATCACGCCGTCCCTGGGTCCTGGCCCGAGCCGCGCACCGATGTAGATCGCCGACGCCACCCCATTGATCAGCACGCCCACGACGAGCATCGCCACCTGCACCTCGGCGGCGCCTGGGGGACTGACGACGTGCAGCGTCGCGTCGAGGACCGGCCCGATGATCAGCGCGTTGAGGATCGTGCCCACACCGGGGCGCTCACGCAGCGGGATCCAGAGCAGCAGCACGCTGACGCCGATGATCACCGACCAGGCGCCGACGGTGAGACCGAAGTGTTTGACCAGCCCCTGGCTGAGGACGTCCCAGGGAAGCACACCGAGACCCGCCGCCATGATCAGCCCTTCCCCGACGCCGAAGAGCACGAGCCCGACCAGGAGCTGCGCAGTGCGGGGAGTCGGCCGGTGACGCAGCGAGATCGGCGACGTCGACGGCTTCTGGGCGGGCACGGGCACGACGAGCAGGCTAAACCGTAGGCCGTCGCTTCGCTGCGTACCGCACGTCGAGCGCGCCGGTCGAACTCCTTGCAGGCGCTCGTCGCGCTCTTCCGCCACGGGTCGTCCGGGCAGGTGGGCAGGTGGGCGGTGGCCGGGTATCGGGGCGACGTGGCAGACTTCCGAGCATGGGAGCGTGGCGGTTCGGCGCAGCGGGCGCGAAGGCGATCATGGTCGATGCCGGGATGGCGTTGCCCGGTCGGCAGGCGGAGCTGCGGGGCGTCCCGTCGCGACACGAGGTGCTGGATGCGCCGCTGCGCGGGCCATGGGAGCTCGCCGACGGCGGGCGCGCCGAGGTGCTGTACATCGCGATGGGCTGCTTCTGGGGCGCCGAGCGCATCATGTGGAAGCTGCCGGGTGTCGTGTCGACGGCGGTGGGCTACATGGGCGGGTACACCCCGAACCCGACGTATGAGGAAGTGTGTTCCGGACGCACCGGCCACGCGGAGGCGGTGCTGGTGGCGTACGACCCGTCCGCCACGACGGCGGGGCACGTGCTGCAGGCGTTCTGGGAGAACCACGACCCCACGCAGGGGATGCGACAGGGCAATGACCTGGGCACGCAGTACAGATCGGCGATCTATTGGACGACGCCGCAGCAAGAGGTGGCGGCGCGCACGACGGCTGAGACGATGGCGCGAGAGCTGCGCGTGGCGGGCGTGACGTCGGTGATCACGACCGAGCTGCGCCCCGCGGGGGTTGGTCCCGAGGAGCGGCTGGCGGACCCGGGGCCGGGGGCCGGACCGGTCGACGGTCAGGCGGGCGCGTTCTTCTACGCCGAGGACTATCACCAGCAATACCTGCACAAGAACCCCGGCGGGTACTGCAACCATGGCCCCAACGGGTTCACCTGCCAGGTTCCCGCGCTCTGATCGATCCCTCGAGCTGAACCCGCGCCGGATCCAGGACGTCGTGGCGGGATTCGACGTGGGATGTATACGGTCGCGCGGAACTCATCGACCAGGAGGTCGAGCGGATGAGCGAATCCATCAAAGTCGCCGCGATCGACGAGATCCCGGAGGGCGGCGCGACGGTCGTTCCCGGGGCGACGAACGGCACCGGCGAAGACATCACGGTCTTCCACTGCGGCGGGAGCTTCTACGCGCTCGACGACACCTGCTCGCATGCGCAGGCGTCCCTCGCGGAGGGCTGGGTGGAGGATGGCCAGGTGGAGTGTCCCCTGCACGGCGCCGCCTTCGACCTGCGCACCGGCGAGGCCCTGTGCCCGCCCGCGACACGGCCGGTCGCGACCCACAAGGTCGAGGTCCGCGACGGCCAGGTGTGGCTCTGCCCGGACACCCCGACCGACGGCCCCTGAGCCACCGTGCAGGCCATGCGTCGGCCGCCGTGCCGTTTCACGCTCGCGCCCACCGCCGTGACCACCGCGCGAGAGCCCGGAGAGGCCTCGACGACGAGAGGCCGCATCCCGGCCCGGGACACCAGCGTTCGACCGTCCACACGCAGGTCGATCACCGACCCCGTGCCGGGCTGTGCCGTCGCGCCCACCGACCGTGACAGTGCCCCGACGAGCTGGTCACGCTGCCGGATCGCTTCGGGAGGGGCCACGCCGCGGTCGCGAACCGAGGATCGACCGGTGACCTGAGCGGCCGCGCGTGCCGTCGCGGCCCGACGCTCACGAAGGACGCACGAGGTCTGTCAAGGCGCTGACGAACCGGTCGTGGGTCGCCGGGTCCCGGGCGGCGATCCGCAGCCACGTCGGCCCGAGCCCGGGGAACGTCTCGCCCCGCCGGACCGCGAAGCCTCGCGCCGCGAGCGGCTCACGCAGTGAGTCCAGGCTGATGCCAGACGTGTCCACCAACAGGAACGGCGCCCGCGCAGGCGTCACGTACGGGATGGCTGCGCCCGCAAGCCGGGCCTCCAGGTCGCGCCGGGCCGAGACGCCGTCCTCGGCGATAAGGGCTGAATCGCCGACGGCCCGGGCGGTCAGACACGCCCGCACGGCGCGCAGCGCGGGGGTGGACACCGACCACGGCGGCTGCTGGGCGGCGCACGCGGCCACCAGCTCAGGGTCGCCGACGAGGAACCCGACCCGCAGTCCCGCGAGCCCCCACGTCTTGGTCAGGGACCGCACCACGAGAATCCCAGCCATGTCGTCGCCGATCAGGGTCTCGGGCTCCCCCGGCACAGCGTCCATGAACGCCTCGTCCACCACGAGCGTCCGGCCGGGACGACGCAGTCGCCGCAAGGCGGCGGCCGGGTGAAGCACCGAGGTGGGGTTGGTGGGGTTGCCGACGACGACCAGATCCCCGGTGTCGGGGATGGCTTCGGCGTGGAGCCGGAACCCGTCGCGGGCGGTCAACAGCACACGCTGGACCGGGCGCCGCGCGGCCCGCAACGCCGCCTCCGGCTCGGTGAACTGAGGATGCACCACGCACGGCGCGTGCCCAGATAGGCCCCGCGCCATCAGCGTGAACGCTTCAGCCCCGCCGGCGGTGATCAGCACTTGATCGACGCCGACCCCGAGGTGAGCCGCGAGCGCGACCGTCGTGGAGTCGGCATCGGGGTAGGCGGTCCAGTCCGCGTCGGTGGTCACCGCCTCCACGAGCCAGCGCGGCGTCCGGGCGAGGCGCACGTTCACGGCGAGGTCGACGAGGCCGGGTGCGATGTCACGGTCTCCGTGATGGTCCAGGTCACACGCTTCGTCGCCGGGCACCCCCACGGGCGGAGCGCATTCCGGGGCCATGCGCGAATTGTCCCAGACATCGCGACCGACCGACGACCTCAGCCCACCGATCCTCGCCTGTCGAGCTCTGGGCCGCCGGACCTCAACCGACCGATCGACGGGTCGCCTCGAGGTCGGCCTGAAGCCGCTCTTGCCAGGCTTCTCTGGGCACGTCGCCGGGCGCGTCGGCGCGGTGTCGGCACAAGTCGTACACGAGCACGCTCACCTGGTCGTACGCGCACTCCGGGCCCAGGTCCTGCACGAGAGGCTCGGTCAGGTGCCGATCGTGCCAAGGGAGCTGCTCGTCGCAGCGCCGCGCGAGGTCGCGCAAGGCCTGGGCATGGCGAAGCGCCTGATCGAGCGGCAGCGTGCGCCACCGCTCCCCCAGGCGCTCCACCTCCTGTCGGATCACTGCGGGGACGTGGTTGGTCCTCATGGCGGCGTCACGCTCGCCACGCGCCTCGACCCATCGCGGCGCGTCGCTCTTAGTCGCGGCCCGTGAGCTGCGCGATCAAGCGGAGTAGCTCCAGGTAGAGCCACACGACCGTGACGACGAGTCCGTGCGCGAGGAGCCACGAGTACTTCTCAGGCATCTGCGCGGCCACCGCGCGGTCGATGGAGTCGAAGTCCATCGCGAGGGAGTACGACGCCAGACCGACGGCGAAGACGCTGACCAGGATCGACATGCCGGAGCCGAAGCCGAAGAAACCCCAGCCGCTGTTGGCGCCGAACAACCACGCGGCGACGAAGTTGGCGAGCGCGAAGATCAGGTAGCCGCCGATGGCCATCGTGAAGATTCGGCGTGACTTGCTGGTCACCTTGACGATGCCGCTCTTCCAGCCGAAGAGCATCGCCGCGAAGACGCACAGGGTCGCGATGACCGCCGTGGAGACGACATTGGGTCCGAACGCGTTCGCGTAGACGCTGGACACGCTGCCGACCAGCACGCCCTCCAACGCCGAGAACGCCACGATGAGCGGCACGCTGATGGTCTTCTTGAACGCGATCACCAGGCCGAGCACGAGCGTGACCAGGATCGCCGGCAACATGAGGGTGATCGCCGTCGAGCGCGGCAGCAGCAGACCCGTGATGGCCGCGCCGGCCAGCACTAAGCCGAACAGGCCGAGGAACTTCATGATGACGTCGTCGAACGTGACACGGCCCATCGTGACCGGGCCCGCGGAGGGAGCGGCGTACATCTGGCCCAGCTGCTCGGGGCTCATCTGCGTCGGCGGCCCCTGCTGGCCGTATCCGGGAGCCTGGCCGTAGCGCGTGCCCTGCTGAGGCTGTTGACGGCCTCCGAAGGTGGCGTACCCGCCCTGGGAGATGCCCTTATCGATGCGGTCGAAGACCGGATTGCTCATGATCTGGTGGGCCTTTCGGTCCGGTGTGATGGTGCTGTGGTCACAAGGATGGGAATCGACGTGCGCGCTGCGTGCGCGACACTTCTGTCTGGTAAGACGTCGCGGCACGCACCATTGTTCCCGTGTTCCCGCGTGCGAGGAAGACAGCTCGCCAGAATGGCGCCACCTACGCACCCAACGGGTCGAACGCCGACGGCGCTCGAACCGAGGCCACCCGTTGGGCGTGGCCAGGGTTCGAACCATGTGCATCTGGTGCCCCCGACGGGAGTCGAACCCGCACCACAGCCATTTTAAGTGGCCTGCCTCTGCCGGTTGGGCCACGGGGGCGACACCAGGCTAGCCGCGCTGTTCCGACGCCACTGCGGGCAGGTCATTCCCGCAGCGCCGCAGCGATCGCCGCGTCCAGCATCGGCTCGGTCAATCGGCCGGTGAACGTGTTCTGCTGACTGACGTGGTAACAGCCGACCAGCTGTGCCGCCGCCCCGTCGGGACGGCGCAGTGGGACGGTCACCTGGTGCCCGAATCGCGTAGCCGGCCCGACCGGGACGTCCCAGCCGGTGCGGCGCAACCCCGCGAGCGTGGCGGTCCACCCGATCTGCCCCAGCGCGAGGATGCCGGTGACCTGCGGTGCGAGGAGTGCGAGCTCGCGATCGAACCAGGGCGCACACGCGCCGCGCTCCTGCCAGGTCGGCTTGTTCGCGGGCGGGGCGCACCGAACGGGCGCGGTGATGCGGACCCCACGCAGGGCCAACCCGTCGCCCGCGTGTTCGCTGTGGGGCTGCGTGGCCAGACCGGCGCGATGCAGCGCCGCGTACAGGAAATCGCCGCTCCGGTCGCCGGTGAACATCCGACCGGTCCGGTTCGCGCCGTGGGCGGCCGGCGCGAGCCCGACGATCAGCAGACGCGGCGCCGCAGCACCGAACGAAGGCACGGGACGGCCCCAATACGGCTGGTCCGCGAACGCCTTCCGCTTGCTGGCCGCCACCTCGCACCGCCACGCCACCAGCCGGGGACACGCGGCGCACACGCTGACGCGGGCCTGGAGCGTCGTGAGATCCGCTGCAGCTCCGGCAAGCTCGACCGTTTGCGCCGAGCTCCGCGCCACCGGGGTGTTCTTGTCGGCAGGATCACCCGGCCAGCCCGTGCCGGGTGGCACCGGGGAGTCGTACGGGATCCCGGTGACCGGGTGCGGCAGTCTCACGCCACCCATCATGACCCGACGCGTGGCGAGGGCGTCTAGGGCAGCCGTCAGCGGCGCTCACAGGCCGGACGCGAGATGCTGCGCGATGCCGTCCAGCAGGTCGTGCACGCTGGTCACGACGGGCACGTCGCCCGCGACGGCGCGCACGCGCTCGACGATCGCGCCCCAGATCAGTGCCCCGGCGGCGATCACGTCGACCCGTCCGGGGTGCACGTGGGCAAGCCGGGCCAGCTCCTGGCGCGGCAGGGACGCCAGCGACGCGCACGCCGCCAGGGTCTCATCACAGGTCAGCATGGCCAGGTGGACCCGAGCGTCCGCGTACGCGTCGAGCCCCAGAGCGTGCGCCGTGATCGTCGTGATCGACCCCGCCAACCCCACGAGCGTGCGCACACCGGCCACGCCGACCGCCGCCTCCATCCGATCGAGAGCCACCTGCACCTGGACCCGCAGGGCCATCGCCTCGGCCGGGGACGGCGGATCCGAGCGCAGAAGCCGCTCGGTGAGCCGCACGCACCCGATCTCGAGCGAGATCGCCTGACGCAGCTCGACACCGCCGCGCGCGACCTCGGTCGAGCCGCCGCCGAGATCCACCACGAGGTACTCCCCCGGGTAGCCGGCCGCTGCCACCGCGGTCGTCGCCCCCTGAAACGACAGCGCCGCTTCCTCCCCGCCGGTGATCACCTCCGGGCGGACGCCGCGGTCGCCGAAACAGGCGCTCACCCCGTCCACGAACTGGCCGGCGTTGCGTGCGTCCCGAGCCGCGGATGTCGCCACGTACCGGACTGCCTCGACACCGAGCGCGTCGCACACGCGCGCGTACTCGGCACTCACCGCGAGCGCCCGCGCCATCGCCTCGGGTGCGATCTCGCCGGTCACATCCACGCCCTGCCCGAGCCGCACCACCTCGGTGCGGCGCACGACATCGGCCAACGCACGTCCCTGGGTGACTTCGGCCACCAGCAGGCGCAACGAGTTGGTGCCGCAGTCGATCGCGGCGACGCGCCTCACGCGCGCGGCTCGCCGGCGGTGGGCGGCGCGCCGACAGGGGACGAGGCGGTACGAGATGGGCTGTCGGGAGCCGGGGCGAGGCACGGCCCGGCGGCACCCCAGTCAGGCAGCAGCGCCAGAGCCTCGTCGCCGAACGGATTGACCCCAGGGCCCACGGCGAGGGCGTGCGCGACCAGCACGTGGAGACACTTCACCCGCGTCGGCATCCCCCCAGCGCTCACCCCGTCCAGCTCACTCACCTCGCCCAGGTCGGCGCGGCGGGCCAGATAATCGTCGTGGGCGGCGGCGTACGCCGCGGCCAGCTCCGTGTCATCGCCCAGTCGACGCGTCATCTCCCGCATCAGGCCGGTGCCCTCGAGAGTGGAGATCGCTCTGGTCAGGCGGGGGCAGGTCGCGTAGAACGCGGTCGGGAACGGCGTACCGTCGTCCAGCCGCGGCCGGGTCGCCAGCACGTCGGGCAGCCCGCAGACACACCGGTGGGCGACACCGGCCACGCCACGCACCGGCCGGCCGAGCTGCTCCTGCGCCGCCGCGAGGTCAGCCCGCGTCGGCGTCTGGTGGCGTTCTGAGGCCTCGCCGCCGAGGCCGGTCGCGATCACGTCGCCCATGTGCGCGCTCAGCCGCCGTGAACGCTCTGGGATGGGGACTGACCGTCACGTTGGCCGTCGATCGTCGTCGTGCCCCGGTCCAACCCGTCGGTGAGGACGATGGAGCTCCAGACCTGGCCGAACCACGGAAGGTTCGCATCGTCGACGCCGGTGACGACCGACCCGAGCACTTTGCCTGCCTCCATCTTGGCGACCTGGTCGGCACCCAGGATGGTGTACGGCACCTCGCCGGGCCGCACGAATTTCAGGCGCTCGCGGGCCTGCTGTTCGACGTACGCGTCGTCAGCCCACCGCTGCTTGTCCTCGTCGAGCGCCTTCACGTGCTGCTGGGCGGCGGCCACCCGCTGCCGCATACCCTCGATCTCGCGGCGCTGGTCCATCCAGGCCCGGACCGTGGGGACCAGCATCAATGCGAGGAGCACCACGACGGCCGCGAGGATAGCCAACCGGCGCGTGGAGGCTTTGGCCCGCTGGAACGGCGCGCCGAAACGCTGGGCAGGCCGGTTCGGGCGACGGTTCGGCGCCTCGTTGCGCGACCCTCCGCCCGGGCGGCGGCTCGCCCACCGACCGCGCCCGCTGTCGCTCGGCCGGACCGTTGAGCTGGGGGCCGACCCGGGCGCCCGTCGCCCGCGTCCCGTCGACCCCACCGAACGCCGATCACGGGCCACCGCGCTCCCCCTCCTGCCTGGCTGCTGCGTCCAGGGTCTCATCCGCACCCCCGAGACGGCTCAGGGACACGGCGTGTCCCGCCGTGTCCCTGACATTTCACGCGATGTCCTGGCGTATCCGTCCCACGCCGTCGAGTGCCATTCAGCGCAGTACAGGGCCGTACAGTGCCGGTCAGGGCCGTACAGGGCACCCGCACGCGTACCGCCCGGCCGGCGACGAGCCGGCCGGGCGGTTACTCGTTGACTGCTCCCGGGATCAGGCGCCCTTGAACCGCGGGAAGGCGGCGGCGCCGGCGTAGACGGCCGCGTCGTCCAGGTCCTCCTCGATCCGCAGAAGCTGGTTGTACTTCGCGACGCGCTCGGACCGCGCCGGGGCCCCGGTCTTGATCTGGCCGCAGTTGGTGGCGACGGCCAGGTCGGCGATCGTGGTGTCCTCGGTCTCGCCGGAGCGGTGACTCATCATGCACTTGTAGCCGTTCACCTGCGCCATCGTCACGGCGTCGAGGGTCTCGGTGAGCGAACCGATCTGGTTGACCTTGACGAGGAGCGCGTTGGCCGTGTCGGACTCGATGCCGCGGGCGAGACGCTCCGGGTTGGTGACGAACAGGTCGTCACCGACGAGCTGCACCTTGCTCCCGAGCCGGTCGGTGATGGCCTTCCAGCCCTCCCAGTCGTCCTCGTCCAGAGGATCCTCGATGGAGACGAGAGGGTAGGCGTCGACGAGCTCGGCGTAGTAGTCGATCATCTCGGCCGCTGACTTGGTCCCGCCCTCGAAGGTGTACGAGCCGTCCAGGTAGAACTCGCTGGCCGCCACGTCGAGCGCCACCGCGACGTCCGTGCCGAACGCGTAGCCGGCCGCGGTGATCGCCTCGCCGATGAGGTCCAGGGCCGCGCGGTTGCTGTCGAGGTTGGGGGCGAACCCACCCTCGTCGCCCAGGCCCGTGGCCAGAGAGCGATCGTGCAGGACCTTCTTGAGCGCGTGGTAGACCTCAGCGCCCATGCGAAGCGCTTCCTTGAAAGAGGAGGCGCCGATCGGGGCGATCATGAACTCCTGGATGTCCACGTTGGAGTCGGCGTGGGAGCCGCCGTTGAGGATGTTCATCATCGGCACGGGGAGTACGTGCGCGTTGGGACCACCCACGTACCGGTAGAGCGGCAGCCCGGCGGAGTCCGCCGCCGCGCGCGCCACGGCGAGGGAGACACCGAGGATGGCGTTCGCGCCGAGCGTGCCCTTGTTGGCCGTGCCGTCGGCCGACAGCATCTCCTGGTCGATCAACCGCTGGTCGGCGGCGTCGAAACCGAGCAGCCGCGGCTGGAGGTCGTCGACGACGTGGGCGACGGCATTCTCGACACCCTTGCCCAGGTAGCGGCCCTTGTCGCCGTCCCGCAGCTCGACCGCCTCGAACGCGCCGGTGGATGCGCCACTCGGCACGGCCGCGCGGGCCATCGTGCCGTCCTCCAAGACGACCTCGACCTCGACCGTGGGGTTGCCGCGAGAGTCCAGGATCTCGCGCGCGCCAATTGCCTCGATGCTTGCCACTGCAAGACTCCTCACACAGTTGTGTAGGCCCGCGAAGGTCAACACTCCACGAGGCCTGTATGCGAGCGAGCCTACCGGCTGGGGCCCACCCACTTTGGCCCTGCGCACCAAGCCCCTCCCAACCTCGCACGGGATTCCCCTGTCGGCTGTCTTCGGCACGACCATGTCCCGCCCTGCGGGAGCGGGCGCTCGCTCGCACATCCGCCGAAGGCAGACCGGCCGGCATCGCCAGTCCCCACTCCCTACCCCTGCCCCCGGGCCGTCAGTGGGCCGCGTCGCCGGCGTCGGACCCGGCCACCGGACCACCGGTCCCGTGCTCCGTCGATGCGGGCGCCCCGACCGCGGCGAGGTTCGGGTGCGCGGGGTGCTTCCTCCCCATCGGGCCGGCCGCCATGGCCGTCAACAGGTTGTCCGTCACTGCCCGCGCGAACGACACCGACCGGCCGTCCAGGCCGCTCGCACCGCCTGTGGTCCCTGCGAGCGCGGTTGCCCACATCATCGTTCCCGTCGAGAACACGCCCGCCCCCGAGGGGTCCGTGTAATAGACCGCGTCGGCTGCGGTCACCCCCCGATTCGCGCATGTCACCGGGGAATGCGCCACGACCTGCAGGGACGGCGGCGTCCCCTCGAGCGGATAGGCGCGGTCGATCTCGCTGCCCACCAACCCCGCGTACGGACGGCCCGCGCTCGCTCCCGTTCCCTCGAACAAGAAGAACGTCGGGTCGTGCACCACGAAGGGCCCCCTTGCGGGGAAACACTCGTACAGCATTCCCGTCAGGGAGTTCTCCGGTCGAGGGTGGGGCATCTGCCGCCACATGGCCGTCGTCTGCGGCCCCGTCACGGGGTCGGCCGCGGCGCTCTTGTACCCCACGATCATCCGCCGCTCCCCCAGCACGCCGGGCTCGAGCCGGATTCGCCAATATGCCGCGTTCGCGCCGAGGAACGCCAGGTTGATACCCCGGCCCCTCGCCGCCTCGACGGCGTGCCGTTCGGGCACCGTCCAATACTCGTCGTGGCCCATGGTCACCAGCCCCCGCGCCCCGTCCAGCGCGTCGCCGTGCGCCTCCAGGTCGACCGCGCTGGTGTACGCCAGGTCCAGCCCCAAACGCTCCGCCCACGAGACGATGGGCACCTCGAACTTGAACGTCTCCATCGCGCCGTTGCGGTCGTACGGCCGGTCGAAACTAACCCTCGAGCTGCGGGTGCGGAACGACAGATCCGGCCCCTTGTACAGGCTGTGCCCGCCCCATCGGTTGTACGCCTGATACGTCGTCACCGGCGAGGATAGAACGAGCCGGTCGCGAACCGACGCCGATCGCACCACAAGCGGCACATACTTCGCCGTGCCCAACCCGAGGCCCGACCCGCGCCCCGTCTGTCGACCCGATCCGGGTGTCGAGTCGGCTCGCAGCACGAACAGGTAGGACCCCTCCGGCCAGCCGGTCGTGTCGATCGTCGCCGACGGCTTCCAGCGGGTGGTCACGGTCCGGTCTGACGCGATCTCCGGCGGAGCCTGGGCGCTGCCCGCGACCGGACGCGCGCTGGCCCAGACCTCGCGCGCTCCCCTGCCGGCGTACCAGCCGAGCCGGTACGCCGTGATCTGCACATCGCCGACCGTCGAGGTGAGGTAGAGCGTGGCGGGCTCGCCAGGGGTCACGCTCACCTGGCCGAAATACCCCGCGAGTTGGGTATCCCCGGCGACCTGCGCGTCGCCGATCCGCCAGTCCGAGGCTCCGTCCCGCGCGTTCTCCGTGACCACCCACCGGGGGTCGTGTCCCGCGCTTGCCTGCGTGGTTTCCCCCGCTTGACCACTCTCACCAGGGCCGGGTCCCGGGAGGTACCCGCACCCCGCGAGCGCCCCCAGCGCGCACACGGCGGCACCTCGGGCCAGGACGCGGTTGCGCGCGACCCCCCCGGCGAACCCGACCATCGCGCGTCGGCCGCGGCGGACCCGCCTACCGACCGCAGGCGGACTCATCGCGCCGCGTCCTTCAAGAGTCGCAGGGTGGACCGCAGCGCGGCCGACGGGTCGATCCCCGCCCGATGCGCCTCCGCGACCAGCGCCAACAGTCGTGCCCCCACATCACTGTCGGAGGCGCACGAGTCGGTCGAGACGGACGACCCGGACGACGCTGCTGCGGGGGCCGGGGCAGCCGCCGGGGACGGCAGTCCGTCGATCACATCCCAGCGTCCGGCGCGGTCGAGGCGCGACACGTACTTCGCGGCCCGCTCCAGCGCCGGCATCCCCACGGGCACGCCGTCGAACACCCCCGTACGCTCCGGCTTCTCCGCCGCCTTCAGTTCCTCCCAGCGGTCCACGACCTGCTCCGGCGTGCGGGCGCCGCCGGCGCCGAACACGTGGGGGTGTCGACGGCGCAGCTTCTCGGCGATCCCGCGGGCCACGTCGTCGAGGCCGAACGGGTCGCTCGCGTCCTCTTGCGCCACGCGTGCGTGGAACACCACCTGCAGAAGCAAGTCACCCAGTTCCTCGCGCAGGTGGGCCCGGTCGATCGGTTCGGTCGAGGCGGCCTCCGCGAGCTCGCACGCCTCCTCCACCGCGTACGGCGCGAGGCTGGCGTGAGTCTGCTGGGCGTCCCAGGGACATCCGCCGGGGGAGCGCAATCGGTCCACGACCTCCACGAGGTCGTGGACGCGGGTCAGGTCCGGCCAGGTCAAGGAGCCGTGGGCGCCGGCGCAGGCAGCGTCTCCGGTGGGGGCGCCGGCGCAGGCAGCGTCTCCGGCGGGGGCGCCGGCTGAGGCTGCCCGGGCGTCAGGGCACCACCGGTGGCGCCCTCCGTCACGAACCAGTTGGGCGGGGTGTTGACCAGGCCCTGCTGCCCGTCGAAGCCGCTGCCGTACCTCGGGTTCACGGTGACCTTGGCATCCTTGACCAACGCCGTCAGCTTCTCGCGCGTCAGCGTTTTGGCCGCGTCAGCCTTGTCCACCGCGATGCTTACCCGCATGAACTCGACCAGTGGCTGCGACGGCTCCTGCACGCCGAGACCGCCGCCTGCCGACGTCGGGCTCTTCTGTATCACCGAGCGGGCCTCGTCGGCGCTCACGACCGGCAGCACCACCCCGGGACTGGTCGCGACGATCTCGTTGAGGATCATGGCCTGCACGACGTTCGACGCGTCGAGCGGAGGACCCTGGCGCTGGGAGTTGACATCGTCCAGGATCGCCGTGACGGACGACTCACGAATGACCGACCCGTTGACCTCGGCCGCAGCCCCCGGAACGGCTCCCGCGCACCCCGTGAGCGCCAACGCTGCGGTGGCCATCGCGGCCGCCACCCCGACGCTGGAGATTCGAGCCTTCACGGCGGGTCCTTTCGTCGGGCGTGGATCCGGGCGGGTCCGTCTGCGTGTCGGTGGGATCGCCTAGCTGGGGATGAGACTACCGCGAGGGTGCGACCGTCAACCGCCGCGGCGTCCCGAGCCTGCCACATTGCCCGTGCGGGTGAGGTCCTCCAGGAGGATCGTGCGGATCAGCTGCCCGGCCCACTCCAGCACCGCCACGTCCCGCAGCGGCCGACCGCCGACCGGCGCGGTCATCGGAGCGGGGACCAGGATCTGCCGCAGCGCCGGCTTGATCACCGAGCCCTTGTAGAGCCGGGCCAGCCGCAACGCCCGCGAGTCCGCCATCTCCACCGGCGAGAATCGGATCTGTCGACCCTGCACGCCGACGTCCGCGATGTCCGCCTGCCGGGCGATGGTGCGCAGCCGCGCCACCTCGACCAGGTTCAACGCGACCTCGGGCAAGGTCCCGTAACGGTCCACCAGCTCCGCAACGATCTGCTGCAGCTCCCCCTCGTCGACGACCGCGGCGAGCTTCTTGTACGCCTCGAGTCGCAGCCGCTCCCCCGGCACGTACTCGTGCGGCAGGTGCGCGTCGACCGGCAGTTCGATCTTGATCTCGCGCAGCTTCTCCGCCCCGTCGCCGCCGTCACGGAAGTCCGCCACCGCCTCGCCGACCAGCCGCACGTACAGGTCGAACCCCACCCCCTCGATGTGACCCGACTGCTCGCCGCCCAGCAGGTTGCCCGCGCCGCGGATCTCCAGGTCCTTCATGGCCACGGCCATGCCGGAGCCGAGATCGGTGTGGCTGGCGATCGTGGCGAGCCGGTCGAGCGCGGTCTCGCTCAGCGGTGACTCACCGGGGTAGAAGAAGTACGCGTACGCTCGCTCCCGACCACGCCCCACCCGGCCGCGCAACTGGTGCAGCTGCGACAGGCCCAGCACGTCGGCGCGGTCGACGATCAGAGTGTTGGCGTTGGACACGTCCAGCCCGGTCTCGACGATCGTGGTGCACACGAGCACGTCGAAACGCCTCTCCCAGAAGTCGACCACGACCTGCTCCAGTCGGGACTCGGGCATCTTGCCGTGCGCGGTGGCGATCCGCGCCTCCGGAAGGAGCTCGCGCAGCCGAGCCGCAGTCCTCTCGATAGAGGACACGCGGTTATGGACGAAGAACACCTGGCCCTCGCGCAGCAGCTCCCGCCGGATCGCCGCGACCACCTGTCGTTCGGCGTACGCCCCCACGTACGTGAGCACCGGGTGCCGTTCTTCCGGCGCGGTCGCCAGCGTGGACATCTCCCGGATGCCGGTGACCGCCATCTCCAACGTGCGAGGGATGGGGGTGGCCGACATCGCGAGCACGTCCACGTTGGTCCGCAACGCCTTGAGCTGTTCTTTGTGCTCCACGCCGAAGCGTTGCTCCTCGTCGACCACTACGAGGCCGAGGTTCTTGAAGCGAACGCTCGGTGAGAGTAGCCGGTGCGTGCCGATCACCAGGTCCACGGACCCGTCCGCGAGGCCCTCCAGGACCACCGCCGCTTCTTTGTCGGACTGGAACCGGGATAGCGCCTTCACCGTGAGCGGGAACGGCGCATACCGCTCCGAGAACGTCACGGCATGCTGCTGCACGAGCAACGTGGTCGGCACCAGCACCGCGACCTGCGCCCCGTCCTGGATCGCTTTGAACGCGGCGCGCACCGCGATCTCGGTCTTGCCGTACCCGACATCGCCGCAGATCAGGCGGTCCATCGGGACCTCGGCCTCCATGTCGGCTTTGACCTCGTCAATGCTGGAGAGCTGATCTGGCGTCTCGACGTAGGCGAACGCGTCCTCCAGTTCGGCCTGCCACGGGCTATCCGGCGCGAAGGCGTGCCCGCGGGTGGCCATCCGGGCGCTGTAGAGACGAATCAGCTCGGCGGCGATCTGTCGCACGTGCCGCCGGGCCCGCGACTTCGTCTTTGCCCAATCGGCCCCGCCGAGCTTGTGCAGCGTCGGGCTCTCGCCCCCGACGTACCGGGTCAGCAGGTCCAGCTGGTCCGTCGGTACGAAAAGGCGGTCCCCCGGCTGGCCACGCTTGCTCGCGGCGTACTCCATCACCACGTACTCCCGCGTGGCGCTCTGGACGGTCCGCTGGGTCATCTCCACGAACCGGCCGACCCCGTGCTGCTCGTGCACCACGAAGTCCCCGGGGCTCAGCTGCAGCGGATCCACCTGATTGCGGCGCCGCGACGGCATCCGCCGCATGTCCCGGGTGCTGCCCGGCGCGGACGCACCCGCACCCAGCAGGTCGGTCTCCGTCAGCACGACCAGTCCGTCGGCACCGACGCTGAATCCGCGCGACAGTGCCCCCGTCATCACGTGCACGACGCCCGCCTCCAGGGGATGCGTCGCCGCCATCGCCCCAGTCGCCTCGTCGCCGGTCAAGCCCGCCGGAACCCCCGCCTCGGCCAGCACCTCCGTGAGGCGCCGCGCCAGTCCAGCGCCCTCGGTGACGACGGCGACCGAGCGCCTGTCCTGGACCGCCCAGCGACGCAGGTCGACGACAAGGTCGTCCTGCCTCCCACGGTAGGAGGGCACGTCGCGGCTGGGGATGGTCAGCGCAACGACATCGTCACCTACGTCATCGCCGTCACCTCGTCGGTCGTCGCCCCGCCGGTCACCGCCGCCGGCCAGGGCGGCGAGCTCCTCGTCTGCGGCGAACGGGGTCATCGACCACCACGCCAGGCCCCGGGCGAGGGCATGCTCGCGCGCCCGCGCCAACGTCCAGAACGATGCCTCTCCCAGGACCCCGGCGAGGTCGACCGGCACCGGGGCGCCTACCGCGGCCCCGAGCCAGCTCGCCTCCAAAAACTCCTCGCTCGTCGCCACGAGGTCGTGCGCCCGAGCTCGAACTCGCTCTGGGTCTGACAGCACGATCATGGACCCGCGCGGCAACAGGTCCAACACCGATTCCATCCCGTCGACCAGGACCGGACCAAGGGACTCCATCCCCTCCACCGCGACGCCTGCGGCGATCTTGGCGAGGAGGTCCGCCACCCCGGGAAGGGTGTCGACGAGCCGGGCGGCGCGCTCGCGTACCGCATCGGTCAGCAGGATCTCTCGGCACGGCGGCGCCCAGAGCCCGTGCTCGGCGGGACCGAGGCTGCGCTGGTCCGCAGCGGCGAAGTAGCGCAGGTCGCTGACGTCGTCACCGAAGAACTCAACCCGCACCGGGTGCGACTCTGTCGGTGGGAACACGTCCAGAATCCCGCCCCGCACCGCGAACTCCCCGCGTCGTTCGACCATGTCGGTCCGCACGTACGCCGCTCCCGCGAGCGCGGACACCACCTCGTCGAGGGGCCGCTCGTCGCCGACGCGTAGCGCGACCGGGGCCAGCTCGGCCAGCCCGGTCGCGATGGGCTGCAGGAGCGCGCGGACGGGCACCACGAGCACGCGGATCGGCCCGTACGAGGGATCTTGGGGGTCCGGGTGGGCGAGACGCCTCAGCACGGCCAGGCGCCGACCCACGGTGTCGCTGCGAGGGCTCAGGCGTTCGTGCGGCAGGGTCTCCCAGCTGGGGAGGACGGCAACGCTGTCAGGGGGCAGGACGCCGCGTAGCGCGCCGGCCGCGTCGTCGCCCTCGCGCCCGGTCGCGGTGACCAGCACCAGTGGCGTCTCTGGTGGTTGGCCCTCAGCCAGGATGGCCGCGAGCAACGGCCGGGCGCCCGCGGCCAGCGCGACGTCGACGCAGGGCTCACCGCTTCGCTCCAGGAGGCGACCGACAGACTCGTGCTCCCTCAGCGCTCTCACCAGGTGGATCAAGCTCATCCGTCGGGTCCCTCCTCCGAGGCTATCGGCCGGGCCCGACGTGCCACGACGGATCGTACGGGAGGCAGCCGACGGCACCACCGCCAGGGCGGACCCCACGAACGCGACCACGCTCACGACCGCGGACCTTCGGCCTCCGGCATCTCCGCACGCCGACCGGTGACCCCGCGGAGGACCTCACCGGTCCCCGCATCCGGGGTTTCGATACGATGAGCCCCGTTGTCCCTCAATCGATTACACAGGACGGTCGCTGTTCCCCCCCGCGCGCCGGTTGGTCATCTCCTGGCGAAGGAGCAAGCCCGCGACATGCCTCTCGCGACGAAGGCCGTCCGGAACCCCCTCGGCTCCGGACGGCCTTCGTCGTTCAGGCGATGCCTGTCAGGACTTCTTCTCGATCTCACGCGCCTGTCGCTCGACGTCGTCGAGGCCACCGCACATGAAGAAGGCCTGCTCTGGCACGGTGTCGTACTCGCCGTCGCAGATCTTCGTGAACGCCTCGACCGTGTCTTCCAACGGCACGGTCGAGCCCTCGATGCCGGTGAACTGGGTCGCCGCGTACGTGTTCTGGGAGAGGAACCGCTGGATGCGTCGCGCCCGGTTGACCGTGATCTTGTCTTCCTCGGACAACTCGTCCATGCCGAGGATCGCGATGATGTCCTGCAGCTCCTTGTTCTTCTGCAGGATCGACTTGACCCGCACCGCGGTGTCGTAGTGGTCCCTGTTGATGTACCGCGGGTCGAGGATCCGGCTCGTCGAGGTGAGCGGGTCCACAGCCGGATAGATGCCCAGCGAGGCGATCTCACGGGACAGCTCGGTCGTCGCGTCGAGGTGCGCGAACGTGGTCGCGGGGGCCGGGTCGGTGTAGTCGTCCGCCGGCACGTAGATGGCCTGCATGGAGGTGATCGAGTGACCACGAGTCGAGGTGATCCGCTCCTGCAGCACGCCCATCTCGTCGGCCAGGGTCGGCTGGTAACCCACCGCAGAGGGCATCCGGCCGAGCAGCGTGGACACCTCAGAACCGGCCTGGGTGAAACGGAAGATGTTGTCGATGAACAGCAGCACGTCCTGGCGCTGCACGTCACGGAAGTACTCGGCCATGGTCAGGGCGGACAGGGCCACCCGCAGGCGCGTGCCCGGCGGCTCATCCATCTGGCCGAAGACCAGCGCCGTCTGACCGAGGACGCCCGCCTCCTCCATCTCGACGATGAGGTCGTTGCCCTCACGGGTGCGCTCGCCCACTCCCGCGAACACGGATACACCGCCGTGGTTGCGGGCCACGCGGGCGATCATCTCCTGGATGAGGACGGTCTTGCCGACGCCCGCGCCGCCGAACAAGCCGATCTTGCCGCCCTGGACGTACGGAGTGAGCAGGTCGATGACCTTCAGCCCCGTCTCGAACATCTGGGTCCTCGGCTCCAGCTGGTCGAACGGAGGCGCCGAACGGTGGATACCCCAGCGCTCGGTGACCTCCAGCACCTCCCCCTCGGGAAGGTTCAAGCATTCGCCGGTGGTGTTAAAGACCTTGCCGAGCGTGACATCGCCGACCGGCACACTGATCGGGCCGCCGGTGTCCTGGACGTAGGTGCCGCGGACCAAGCCGTCGGTGGGCTGCAGCGAGATCGCTCGTACGATGCTGTCCCCGAGGTACTGCGCGACCTCGAAGTTCAGGGACCGGGCCTTCCCGCCCGTCCCGTCCATCTCGACGTTGGCCGTCAGCAGGTTGTACAACTCCGGCATCTGGTCGGCGGGGAACTCGATGTCGACCACGGGGCCGATGATGCGCGACAGGCGACCCTGCCCACCGGGGACAGGCGCACTTTGGGCGGGCGTGTCAAGCGTTGCGGTCATGGCGGTGCGGCTCCTCGATGTTCTCGGGTTACTTCGCTTCGGAGAGGGCGTCGGCGCCGCCCACGATCTCGCTGATCTCGTTGGTGATCTGGGCCTGTCGGGCCTGGTTCGCCAGTCGGGTGTAGGTCTTGATGAGCTCGTCCGCGTTGTCCGTCGCCGACTTCATGGCCCTTTGTCGGGATGCCAGTTCGGAGGCGGCCGACTGCAAGAGGCAGTTGAAGATCCGGTGCGTCACGTACTGCGGCAGGATCGCGTCGAGCACCACCTCCGTGCTCGGCTCGAATTCGTACAGCGGCAGGATGTCGTGCGCGCCGCTACGACTGTCGACGTCCGCCTGGTCGACGACCTCGATGGGCAGCATCCGCAGCGCACGCGGCACCTGCGTCACCATCGTGCGGAACTGGGTGTAGACGACATGCACCTCGTCCACCCCGTCCGGCCCGTCATCGAGGAACGCCTGCACCACCGCGTCGCTGATGCTCTGCGCCGTCTCGTAGTGCGGATTGTCCGTCGAGTCCTCCCAGCTGTGCGCGTACGGGCGGTGCCGAAACCTGTAAAACCCGATCGCCTTGCGCCCGACGAGGTACGCAACAATCTGCTTACCCTCGGCCGTGAGCTTTTCGACGAGCGCTTCGCTCTCCTTGAGGACCGACGAGGTGTAGCCGCCGGCGAGGCCCTGGTTGCTGGCGACCACCACCATGGCCACCCGCTGAGGATTCTCGACCGGGGTCGTCAGCGGGTGGTGGGCATCGGAGTTCGACGCACAGGCTGCCACCGCGTGCGAAATCGCGACCGCGTACGGGGTGGTCTGCCCCACCCGCTGACGGGCCTTGACGACCCGCGACGCTGCCATGAGCTCCATGGCTTTCGTGATTTTCTGGGTCGCCTTGACGGAACGGATGCGCTGCCGGTACTCCCGGATCTGCGCTCCCATATCTGTCCGCCTCTCTTCGGTCTGCCTTTGATGCTCGCCGGGCCGTGTGATGCCGGGTCGCGGGGGGGTCTAGCCGGGGCGGGTCTGCGGCCCCGCACACCCGCAGCCGTCAACGTTGCCGGACGATGCGCTCCTGGTCGACATCCTCGTCACCGAGCGCTTCGATCTCGTCGTCCTGCGGAGTTCCGGTCCAACCGGTCTGCTTGCCTGGCGAGAACTGCCGCGTGAAGGCGTCCACAGCCTCCTCCAAGCCTTGCTCGGTGTCCCCGCTGAGCTCCTTCGTCTCGCGGATCGCTTCGAGGATGCCGCCCCGCTCGCGACGGAGGAAGTCGAGGAGCTCGGTCTCGAAGCGACCCACGTCCTCGACCGCGACAGCGTCGAGTTTGCCGTTGGTGCCAGCCCACACACTGACCACCTGCTCCTCGACCGGGTACGGCGAGGACTGCGGCTGCTTGAGCAGCTCTACCAGGCGGGCACCGCGGGCCAGCTGTGCCTTGGACGCCGCGTCGAGGTCGGAGGCGAACATGGCGAACGCCTCCATGGCGCGGAACTGGGCGAGGTCCAGCTTGAGGCGACCAGCGACCGACTTCATGGCCTTGATCTGCGCCGAGCCACCGACCCGGGAGACCGACACACCGACATCGATCGCGGGGCGCACGTTCGCGTTGAACAGGTCGGCCTGCAGGTAGATCTGGCCGTCGGTGATGGAGATGACGTTGGTCGGGATGTACGCCGAGACGTCACCCGCCTTGGTCTCGATGATCGGCAGGCCCGTCATGGACCCGGCGCCCAATTCGTCCGACAGCTTCGCGCAACGCTCCAACAGGCGGCTGTGCAGATAGAAGACGTCGCCCGGGTAGGCCTCGCGCCCTGGTGGGCGGCGCAGCAGCAGCGACACCGCGCGATAGGCCTCCGCCTGCTTGGACAGGTCGTCGAAGATGATCAGGACATGCTTGCCCTCGTACATCCAGTGCTGGCCGATGGCCGAGCCGGTGTAAGGGGCCAGGTACTTGAAGCCGGCCGAGTCGGACGCCGGCGCGGCGACGATGGTCGTATAGGCCATCGCGCCGGCATCCTCGAGCGTGCCCTTCACCGACGCGATCGTGGAGCCCTTCTGGCCGATGGCCACGTAGATGCACAAGACCTGGCGGTCCGGGTCGCCAGACTCCCAGTTGGCCTTCTGGTTGATGATCGTGTCGACCGCGACCGTCGTCTTGCCGGTCTGGCGGTCACCGATGATGAGCTCACGCTGGCCGCGCCCGATCGGAATCATCGAGTCGACGGCCTTGATGCCGGTCTGCAGCGGCTCATGCACGCTCTTGCGCTGCATGACGTTGGGGGCCTGCAGCTCCAGCTCGCGGCGGGTCTCGGCCTTGATCTCGCCGAGACCGTCGATCGGCTGGCCGAGCGGGTTGACGACCCTGCCGAGGTAGGCATCACCCACCGGCACCGAGAGAACCTCCCCGGTGCGCTTGACGGTCTGGCCCTCTTCGATACCCGAGAAGTCGCCGAGGATAACCACGCCGATCTCGTGGATATCGAGGTTCAGCGCAATGCCGAGGGTGCCGTCCGCGAACTGAAGCAGCTCGTTGGTCATCGCCGACGGAAGCCCCTCGACGTGGGCGATGCCGTCGGCAGCGTCGGTGACCCGGCCCACCTCTTCGCGGGTAGCTGCGTCAGGCTCGTAGGACTGGACGAACCTGTCCAGCGCGTCCCGGATATCCTCCGGGCGGATCGTGAGCTCCGCCATCGTTGTCTCTTCTCTCCCTCGTCTGGCTCCCGGCCGCACCGCGGTGGCCGTTCGTGGTCTCTGCGGGCCGGATCACTCGCCGTCCCTTGCCTCTGCTGTTGCCGATCCCGCGCCGGGGCGTGGGCCTGAGCCAATTCGCCAGGGCCGCAGCCGATCCGACGCGTTCTCGCTAGGCCCTGCTCAAGGCCCGTCGTGCGTCGTCGAGCCGGCGCCGCACGCTGCCGTCGATGAAGTCGTCGCCGACCCGCACCTGGACACCGCCCAGGAGCTCCTCGTCGACCTCCAGGTTGGCGTTGACGGCGTACCCGTAGATCTTCGACAAGGCGTCCTCGATCCGGTGCTTCTGATCCGGGGTGAGTTCGATCGGTGACGTCACGACCGCCGTGACGTTCCGACGCCGCAGGTCAGCGATCGCCAGCATCCGCCAGATCGTCGAGGCGAACCTGCGACCCCGCGGGTTGCACGCGGGCCGCTCGGCGAGCCACAGCGCGTCGCTCGAGACCTTGCCCTCGAGCAGCTGGTGCAGGAGGGCGACCTTCGGCTCCGCGGGGACGTCCCGACGCCCGAGGGCCTCGTTCAGCGTCTGGTTCTTCAGGACCAGCTCTTGGATACTGAAGAGCTCGTCTCCGAGCTTGTTCAGCCGTCCGTCGTGTTCGGCGGCCGCGAAGACAAGGTTCATCCCGATGCGCTCGAACGCGTCGGTCAGATCGTGGTCCTCCATCCAACGGCCGCCGACGGCGGACAAGATCAGCGTCAGCGCCTCCTGCGACACCTTGCCCGAGAAGACCTTGCGAGCAAGGTCTTGCTTCGGCCACGCGTCGCGTGCCGGGTCAGCCAGGGCGCGACGGAGTTTGGCTTCTCTGGCCACCAGCTCACTGACCGCGAAGAGTTCGCCCGCGACGGCGCGGATATCCAGCCCGGGGACTTTCTCGGTTGCCCGGGAGGTGTCGAGCGTGTGCATCCACGCGCCGAACGACGAACCCTCCATCAGACATCGACCTCCTTCGGGATGGCCTCACGCACATGCTCGCCGCGACCGGCGGCCACGCGGCCAGCTTCGAGGTCGGCGATGAACCGCTCCACGATGCCGGTCTGGCGCGCCTCGTCGTGGAGTGACTCCCCCACGATGCGGCTGGCCAGGTCAGTGGACAGTCGACCCACGTCGCCCTTGAGCTCGTTGATCGCCTGAGTGCGCTCGGCGTGGATCTGGCGCTGCGTCGAGTCGAGGATGCGCGCTGATTCGGCCTGGGCCTGGTCCCTCATCTCCGCGATGATGGCCGCACCCTGTTCCCGGGCCTCCTCCCGAACGCGAGCCGCCTCGGTGCGGGCGTCCGACAGCTGCGCCTCGTACTGGCGCTTCAGGTCGTTCGCCTCGTCCAAGGCCCGCTCGGCGCGGGTCATGTCCCCCTCGATCGCGTCTTTACGCTCGGAGTACATCTTCTCCATGCTCGGGACGACCTTGGAGCTGAAGACCCAGTACATGAGCCCGAATGCGATCAGGCCGATGAGCATCTCGGCCGGGTGGGGCAACAGCGGCAACGCCGAAGGCCAACCCGGGCCCGCGTCTCCCGCAGCGGGGACGGTGAGGAGGACCACGTTGCTTCCTTACGTCGAGTGAATAGAGCGGTGCGGACCGCAGGAAGCGGTCAGGACTTGAAGATGAACGCGAAGACCAGACCCAGAATGGCCAGCGCCTCGGTGAGCGCGAAACCGATGAACGCGATGGTCTGGAGCATGCCCCGGGCCTCGGGTTGACGGGCCGTGCCGTTGATGTAAGCCGCGAAGATCAGGCCGATGCCGATCCCAGGGCCGATGGCCGAAAGACCGTAGCCCAGAATCGCGATATTTCCAGTCATTACCCGTTATTCCTTTCAATGCCACGCCCGGGGGGACGTGTCGGTGATGTGCGGACAGGGTGGCCGAACTGCTCAGTGGGACTCGGCGAGCGAATCGCTGAGGTACAGCGCGGTCAGCATCGCGAAGATGAAGGCCTGCAGGAACTGCACCAGCAGCTCGAAGAAGGACATCACGATCGCGAAGAGCAAGGAAAGGATCCCGGCGCCCGCCAGTCCGACGCTCCCACTATGTAGCAGTAGGTACTCGCCACCGAGGACGAAGACGAGGATCAGCAGGTGCCCGGCCATCATGTTGCCGAAAAGACGGAGAGCGAGCGTGACCGGGCGGATGATGAAGTAGGTCGCGAATTCGAGGATCCACATGAGCGGCACCAGCGCCCCGGGCACGCCAGGCGGGACCAGCGTCTTCATGTAGCCCCCGACGCCGCCCTTCGCGCGCAGCGCGACGACGTGGTACACGATGTACACGACCAACGTCATGACGATCGGGAAACCGATGCGGCTCGTCGACGGGTACTGGATGAACGGAATGATACCGAAGAGGTTGTTCAGCAGGACCAGCGAGAAGACCGTGCACAGCAGGGGAAGGAACGGCCGGAACTTGTCGGACCCGATCACGTCGCTTCCGATGGTGTTGCGCACCAGTCCGTAGGCCTGCTCGACGATCCACTGCCGTTTGCCGGGCACTACGGACAACTTGCGACCCGCCATGAAGAACCAGGCGATCAAGAAAACAGAGAGGACGAACATCACGGCCGGGCGCGTAATGGCCCAGTTGCTGTCGCCGGTGAAAACGTTGGCGTTGCCTTGGATCAGCGGCCAGTAGAAGTCGTTGGTGCTCGGTGAGACAAAACCTCCCGAGTCGTCTGCCACGATGCCGCCGCCAAAAAGGGACGAGCTCAGCACGCTCAGGATCATAGGGTCTCCTCATGACTCGGCCGAACACCATGGAGCGTCGGAACCTGAGCCGCCCCACGGTGCACGTCGTCAGAACGCGCCCCACCCTACCCGAGTCACTGAGCCGATGTGGGCGGCTCAAGAGGATGGAGTTGACCCGACGTCGGGAGGAGTTCGACGGTCCGCACGCACCGCCGCTTCGTCGTAGATCGGAATGCGCGCATGACGCCAGGCGAGCACTGCGAGCAGCTGAAATGCCAGGACAACGACCAGAATACCGACGCCGACGGCCACGCCGTCGAGCCAGCTGAGCCCTCCCGTCAGCTCGTAGATCACGAGGAGGACGCCCACCTGGAGGCCGTACAGGGTGACAGCAATCACGAAGGACACGGCAGGATCCCATCGGCGGAGCCGGGGCGAGAGCAGGACGAGCCCGGAGGCGAAGAAGGCGACGCCGATGAGGACGCCCAGGGCCGCCGACGCTCCGGCAGCGGCGCCGCGCGCGACGAGGAACGCGACGGCCGCGACCGCGCCGGCGACGCCGGCCGGCGCGACGGCCCGCCGCAGCACGAAAGACACCGGGTTGCTCACTTCGCCTCCTCGGGTCGTCGGGGTTGGCGCCGGGTCAACCACACCGCCAGCAGGATCGCAGCCAGGGTCAGGATGGGCGGCCACGGGCCCTCGACGTAGGCCACCGCCACCGCTCCGAAAGCGATGATGGCCGCCCACAGGTAGAGCACGTACACCGAGGCCCGATGGCTGTGGCCAAAGCCGAGCATGCGGTGCTGGAAATGCTGCGCGTCTGGCTGCCAGGGGCTCTGCCCACGACGTACGCGCCGGATGATCGCCCAGGTCATATCCGCGAGCGGCACCAGCATCACGGCGAGCGGCAACACCAGAGGGAGGTAGGCGGCGATCTGCGCGTTACCGCCGACCTCGACCGACGGGTCCACGTTGCCCACGAACGTGATCGTGCTCGCCGCCAGGAGCAGGCCGAGCAGCAGCGCGCCCGCGTCGCCCATGAACAGCCGCGCCGGGTAGGCGTTGTGCGGCAGGAACCCGAGCGCGCAGCCTAGGGTCGCGGCGCTCACGAACGTGGCGGTGGAGAACACGTTCGGCGGGTTGTACGTGAAGGAGAGCCCGTAGACATACCAGAAGAACGCCAGCGCGCCGATCGCGACGATGCCCGCGGCGAGCCCGTCGAGCCCGTCGATGAAGTTCACCGCGTTCGTACTCACGATGACGATGACCACGGTGAGCGCCATCAGCACTGGGGATGGCAGCACCGTGACCCCGAGGATGGGCAACGAGAGCAACTGCACGCCGAAGTACGCCATCGCGCCGGCGGCGATGATCTGCCCGGCGAGCTTGGTCACCCAGTCGAGCTCCCGCACGTCGTCGATGGCCCCGACGAGCGTGACGATGACGGCCCCGACGACGATCCCGCGGATCTCGGCGCCCCCCGCGCCGGAGGCGCACGTCGGCAGGTCCTCGCGGATGATGCAGTGCAGGTGGGGAAGTCGAGCGCCCACCCCGACCGCCGCGAGGAAGCCCACGAGCATCGCGATGCCGCCGAGCCGGGGAGTCGGGGTGTCGTGCACGTCCCGCTCCCGCACGGGAGTGATCGCACCGATCCGTACGGCGAGGCGACGTACTGCCGGCGTGACCGCGAACGTGACGGCCAGGGCGACGGCGAAGACGAGGAAGTATTCCTTCACCCGTACCTCCCGCCGTCGACCGCCCTGGTCATCTGCGGGCCACTCTAAGGGGGCCGCCTCGCGAGAACGCGGACGTTCCCCGCGGGGCGGCGGAGCACCCGAGCCGTGGACCACCCACCCCGGGCTCCCGGCGTCATCGTCAGTCGTCAGGCGTCAGGCGTCAGGCGTC